>DNMQ01000186.1:416-6899 GCA_003488145.1 Pseudomonas sp. | reverse complement strand
GGTAGCTTTTTAGTTGGTAGGTGGGTCGACCGAGGTCGGCCTTTTGGTTCTTGGATGGAGGCGAACGGGGGTCCAGGCGGGGGCCGGATAATGATCAAAATGAATGCTAATGCTTTGTTGAGCGGGGTGCGCAGCAATACGCTGACCACCGGTTTGTTTATTGTGCTGATCGTATCGATCGTGCTGCTGTTCGCGAACTTCGCGTACGTCAACACTCAGGCCGATCACGATAACGAATACATCGCTCACGCAGGAGAGCTGCGCGTACTGTCCCAGCAGATCGCCAAGGATGCCGTGGAAGCGGCGACCGGCACGCAGGAGGCGTTCGCGTCTCTGAAGCAGGCCCGGAACGAGTTCAACCAGCGCTGGGCCTATCTCTCGCAAGGAAACGAGGACATCGGTCTGCCGGCGGTTCCCGAATCGTTGCGCGATGAAGTCAACGCGGTGGAGCAGGACTGGAACACGCTGCGTCGCGATACCGACGCCATCCTGGCCAGTGAGCAGACTGTCCTGTCGCTCCACCAGGTAGCCAGCACCCTCGCCGAAACCATTCCTCAGCTCCAGGTCGAGTACGAGGAGGTCGTCGACATCCTGCTGGAAAGTGGTGCGCCAGCAGCCCAGGTTTCGGTTGCCCAGCGCCAGTCGCTGCTGGCCGAGCGTATCCTCGGTTCGGTAAACAAGGTGCTGTCCGGTGACCAGGACTCGGTACAGGCGGCCGATATGTTCGGTCGTGATGCCAGTCTGTTCGGTCGAGTCTTGAATGCGATGATCGAAGGCAACGTCGCCATGGGCATCACTGCGGTGGCCGACGAAGAGGCGCTGGATCGTCTCTCGGAGATCGCTGAGCTCTTCCAGTTCGTGTCCGGATCGGTGGACGAAATTCTCGAAACGTCGCCTGAACTGTTCCAGGTGCGCGAGTCGGCTAACAGCATCTTCGAGGTCTCGCAGACCCTGCTCGACAAGACCTCCGCGCTGTCGCAAGGCCTGCAGAGCCGCGCCGATGCCCGTTATCTCAACACCATCCTCGGTTACGTGCTGGGCGCCATTGCGCTGGCCTCGATCATCCTGATTGGTCTGGTAATGGTTCAGGAAGCACGCCGCCGCCTGAGCGAAACCGCTGAGAAGAACGAGCGTAACCAGGCTGCGATTCTGCGACTGCTCGATGAAATCGGCGACCTCGCAGACGGTGACCTGACGGTGGCCGCGACCGTTACCGAAGACTTCACCGGTGCGATTGCCGACTCGATCAACTACTCCATCGACCAGCTGCGCGAACTGGTAGCCACCATCAACCAGACCGCTGTTCAGGTATCGGGCGCTGCGCAGGAAACCCAGGCGACTGCAATGCACCTCGCCGAGGCCTCCGAACACCAGGCCCAGGAAATTGCCGGTGCTTCTGCTGCAATCAACGAAATGGCGGTTTCCATTGACCAGGTATCGGCCAACGCCGCGGAATCCTCGGCGGTAGCAGAACGTTCGGTAGCCATTGCCAACAAGGGCAACGAGGTGGTGCACAACACCATCACCGGCATGGACAACATCCGCGAGCAGATCCAGGACACGTCCAAGCGGATCAAGCGTCTCGGTGAGTCGTCCCAGGAGATCGGTGACATCGTCAGCCTGATTAACGACATTGCCGACCAGACCAACATCCTCGCACTCAACGCGGCGATCCAGGCATCCATGGCGGGCGACGCAGGCCGCGGCTTCGCCGTGGTAGCGGACGAAGTACAGCGCCTGGCTGAACGCTCCTCCGCGGCGACCAAGCAGATCGAGGCACTGGTAAAGACCATTCAGACCGACACCAACGAGGCGGTCATCTCGATGGAACAGACTACCTCCGAAGTGGTGCGCGGTGCGCGTCTGGCGCAGGACGCCGGTGTGGCACTGGAAGAGATCGAGAAGGTATCGAAGACGCTTGCGGCGCTGATCCAGAACATCTCCAACGCGGCACGCCAGCAGGCTTCTTCGGCCGGCCACATCTCCAACACCATGAACGTGATCCAGGAGATCACCTCGCAGACCTCGTCGGGTACCACCGCTACGGCCAAGAGCATCGGTAATTTGGCCAAGATGGCAAACGAGATGCGCCATTCCGTTTCTGGCTTTACCCTGCCGGATGCTCCGGATCAGGCCTGACTTGAGCAGTGCGGCAGTCATCTGATGGCTGCCGCCGATGATCATGCGCGAGGGGCAGGGCATGCAGCCGAGGTTTGACTGGGCATTGGAGCCCTTGGCCGATATGTCGCCGGCGGAATTCCATGACTGGCAGACGCTCCTCGAAGAGCGCTCCGGCATGGTCGTCAGCGAACGCAGGCGCAGCTTCCTGCAGACCAATCTGAGCGCTCGCATGCGCGAGGTCGGTGCTCCCGACTATGCCAGCTACTATCGGCAGGTCACCTCCGGCCCCCGTGGTGCTGTCGAGTGGTCGACCCTCATGGACAGGCTGACCGTTCAGGAAACACGTTTCTTCCGTCATCCCGCTTCTTTTGATCTGCTCGAAACCTACTTGCGCCAGCGTCTGGAGCAGGAGTCGATCAAGCGACCCCTGGCGCTGTGGAGCGTTGGTTGCGCAAGTGGCGAAGAGACGTACTCGCTAGCCATGGCCACCGCCGAGGTGCTGGCGGGACGCGAATTCGACGGCAGCTTCGGGGTCACCGGTACGGATATCAGTCTGAGCGCGCTGGCCAAGTCCCGAACAGCGGTCTACAGCGCGCGCAAGCTGGAGCAGGTCGAACCGGCGTTGCGTGAGCGTTATTTCCTGTCGCTATCCGATGATCGTTTTCAAGTGATTCCCGGCCTGGCCGCACGTGTGTGCTTTGCAAGGCTCAATGTGCTGGAACTGGCGAACTCGCCCGTTTCCAGCATGGACGTTATTTTCTGTCAGAACCTGCTGATCTATTTCCGCCGCTGGCGTCGCCGAGAAATCCTCAATCGCCTGGCAGATTGCCTGGCTCCGGGGGGATTGTTGGTGATCGGTGTAGGTGAAGTGGTCGGTTGGCAGCATCCGGGCTTGCTTCCGGTGGCCAACGATCAGGTTCTGGCTTTTACCCGGAAAAGTTTATGAGCGGAGTCGCTATGGGTGATCGGCATGATTATGTCGCCCTGGAGTGGGTGAAAGGCGAGATTGCCGAAACGCTTAAGCAGGCGCGTCAGGCTCTGGAGGCGTTCGTCGAGAACCCACAGGACTCGACCCGGATGCGCTTTTGCCTGACCTATGTGCATCAGGTCCACGGCACTCTGCAGATGGTGGAGTTCTTCGGCGCAGCATTGCTCGCCGAGGAAATGGAGCAGCTGGCGCGGGCCCTGCTCGACGAGCGGGTGGCCAATCAGGGCGAGGCGCTCGAGGTGATGATGCAGGCCATCCTGCAGCTGCCTGCCTATCTGGACCGCATTCAGAGTGCGCGCCGCGACCTGCCGATGGTGGTGCTGCCGCTGCTTAACGACCTGCGCGCCGCTCGCGGTGAAAAGCTGCTTTCTGAAACCAGCCTATTTTCACCCGACCTATCCGGACGCACGCCGGCGCTTTCCCAGGAGTCGGTCGAGCGTCTGCGTACCAACGAGCTGCCGGCCCTGCTGCGCAAGCTGCGCCAGATGCTGCAGGTTGCGCTGGTTGGGGTGATTCGCAACCAGGACCTGCCGACCAATCTCGGCTACATGGCGCGGGTATTCGCCCGACTGGAAATGCTCTGCAAGGATGCGCCACTGGCGGCGCTATGGCAGATCGCCTCGGGCATGGTCGAGGGCCTGGCCAGTGGCGGCGTGAGCAACGGCACCTCCGTCCGCACCTTGTTGCGACAGGTAGACAAGCAGCTCAAGCGGTTGGTCGAGGAAGGCGCTGATGGCCTAAATCAGGCGGCGCCCGATGAGCTGATCAAGAACCTGCTCTTCTACGTCGCCAAGGCGCCGGGGCAGACGCCCCGTATCCAGGCGTTAAAGCAGCTTTACCGCCTCGACGAAGCGCTGCCAGACAGCGCCGTGGTCGATCAGGAGCGTGCTCAGCTGGCTGGCCCCGACCGTGGCGCGATGCGCTCGGTGGTCGCTGCCCTTTGTGAAGAGCTGGTGCGGGTTAAGGACAGCCTGGACCTGTTCGTGCGCAGCGATCGCAAGGTCATTGCCGAGCTGTCCAGCCTCGAGGTCCCGCTCAAGCAGATCGCCGATACCTTGGCAGTGCTCGGCTTCGCTCAACCGCGCAAGATCATTCTCGATCAGATCGTCCTCGTCCAGTCCGTAGCGCAGGGGCAGCAGGCGCCCGACGACGCCATCCTTATGGATATCGCCGGTGCGTTGCTCTATGTCGAGGCCACGCTGGCCGGCATGGTCGGCGGTCCCGCGGAGGAGCGCAGCGAAGCAAGCCACCTGCCGACCACCGATGTTGCCCAGATTCACCAGTTAGTCATTCGCGAAGCGCGTAACGGGCTGGAGCAGGCCAAGGATGCAATCATCGAATTCATTGCCTCGCAATGGAACCACGAGCATCTGGCCCGGGTGCCGGATCTGCTCACTCAGGTTCGCGGCGGTCTGGCGATGATTCCCCTGGAGCGTGCTGCGGCCCTGCTGCAAGCCTGCAATGGCTACATCCAGGATCAGCTTCTGGCGCGACAGGCTGTGCCGGACTGGCAGAGCCTGGATACCCTGGCTGACGCGATCACCAGCGTCGAGTATTACCTCGAGCGACTGTCCGAGGATTGCGGCACCCAGGGCGATCTGATTCTGGATGTGGCCGAAGAAAGCCTGCAGAACCTCGGCTACTCGCTGGGACATGCAAATGCACCGATGAAGGTCGCGGCGCTCGAGAACGAATTCGCCGATCCGCTGGACGAGATCGAAGTGCTGCCTGAGGAGCCGGACGCAAGTCTGGAAGCGTTCGACTCCGTTGCGGTCGACCAGGAAGAATCTCCGGCACCGATGGACCCTGATTTCTTAAGCGAGGCGCAAGCGCCACTCGAGAGCCGTGATGCGGAGATCGCGGCGGAGGCCGAGGAAAGCGAGTGGACGCTGGAAGACCTGTCCGGCGATGAAGAAATCATTTTCAACCTGCCAGAAGAGATGCCGGCGCCCGAAACGCCTCCAGACTCACTTGAAGATGAGTCGGACCTGGGCGAGTGGAGCGATGCGCAGGTCGCCGAGCTCGATCTTCCGGAAGTGAGCCTGCCAGATTATTCCGAACCTGAAAGCCTGCAGGTGGAAGTCGAGCCTGTACTCAGCCTTGAGGAAGTCATGGCGGCGCCGGTCGCAGCCATCAACCCGCCTGCTCAGGATGTACCGCCTAGCCTCCTGCCACCTCCTGCCGACGAAGAAGCGGTCGACGAGGACCTGCTGGAAGTCTTCATCGAGGAAGCGGCAGAAGTTCTGGAGGCGATTGGCGAGCAGTTGCCACTCTGGCTTGCCGACAGTGACAACAAGGATGCCCTGGGCGAAGTGCGACGTGCATTCCACACGCTCAAGGGCAGTGGGCGGATGGTGCGTGCACTGGTCATCGGCGAGTTGGCGTGGTCCATCGAGAATCTGCTCAATCGTGTTCTCGATCGCAGCATCCAGCCGACCGACGCGGTGAGGCAGGTCGTTAACGATGTCGTTGCACTCATGCCAGCCCTCGTCGATGAGTTCGCGGCCAAGGCCCAGCGCCAGCGTGATGACGTCGATCACCTTGCGGCAGCAGCGCATGCCCTGGCCAAGGGGCAGTCAGTGGTACTTTCGCAGCCTGCCGAGACGCCTGCTGCGATTGCGGACGAGCCTGCCCCGTCCGCGGCGCCGCAAGACGATGACGACGCACTGGACCCCCAGTTGCTGGAAATTTTTCGCAACGAAGCCGAATCGCATCTGACCACGCTGGTCAGTTTTCTCGCCGATTGCGCCCAGCGCCTGCCGCAGCCGGTGACCGATGCACTGCAACGTGCCTTGCACACGCTCAAGGGCAGTGCGCACATGGCCGGCATCCTGCCGGTGGCGGAAATCGCAACGCCCCTGGAGAAGATGGTCAAGGAATTCAAGACCAACCTGATCCAGATGGATCTGGCCGAAGCCGAGCTGCTGCATGAGGCCGAGCTGTTGTTACGCCAGGGGCTGGCCAATCTCGATCACGAACCGTTGGCGCCGATAGAAGGCGCCCCGGGTTTCCTGGCCAAGGTGCACGCCCTGCATCAGGCCAGACTGGTCGAAGCCGGCGCCCGCCAGCATAACGATGCTGGTGAGGCCCGCGATCCGAGCGTGATCGCGCTGTTCCTCTCTGAAGGCATGGACATCCTGCTGGATGCCGAAGATTTGCTGCGCAGCTGGCGCGAGCATCCTGCCGAGCGTCAGGAACTCTCCGCTCTGCTGCAGGAGCTGACCACGCTCGGACAGGGCGCGAAGATGGCCGACCTGCCGCAGATGGAGGCGTTGTGCCAGGTGCTGCTGCGTTTGTACGCGGTGGTTGAGGAGGGGCGACTGGCTGTTAGCGAGCGCTTCTTCGACGACGTCGAGCAGGGCCATGAAGCGCTG
>DNMQ01000186.1:0-185 GCA_003488145.1 Pseudomonas sp. | reverse complement strand
CATGCGCTGGATCGCTGGCTCGCTGATCCAGCGAACCAGATGGCGCTCTCGGCTCTGCTGCGCGACCTTCACACGCTCAAGGGCGGCGCCCGGATGGCAGCAATCTGTCCGATCGGCGACCTGGCCCATGAGCTGGAGTCGCTTTACGAGGGGCTCTCCGACGGTCGCTACGTCCATTCCGCCCC
>DNMQ01000188.1 GCA_003488145.1 Pseudomonas sp. | reverse complement strand
CAGAAGGACGAGATCTTCGGCGCCATGGCGGTCTTCACCCGCGAGCGACGCAGCGCAACGGTGGTCGCCAGTGAGGCCTGCACGGTCATGGTCATTCCCAAGGAACAGTTCCTCGGACTGACACAGAGCAACCCCCGCATCGCTCACAGCCTCATTGAAAGCATGGCGCGGCGCATTGACCTGCTGAACAAGGAAGTCACTCATCTGCGGGTAAACGTTGCCGTTTGAGGCAGACCAGCCAAAGAATATTTTTTTACGAAAGCCTGTTGACGCAGAAATGANNGGTTATCTCCTCATCAGGCTAATCACGGTTTTGACCCGGCTCTGCCGGGTCTTTTTTTTGCCTGTAGAAAATGTCAGCCAGGTTGCTTGCCCGGTCGGCGCAGCTGTTCGCAATGATCCTGCTCCGGTTGCGCCGGGGTGTACCAGGCATAGTCGGCCTGCGCAGCGGATACCGTCTCGCCCACTTCAGCAAGCATCAATACCGCGACCGACTTCCCTGACAGATCCTCGATATGCAACGGCACGCCCAGGTCTCGACGGACATGGAACGCGCCGGCCAGCAGCATGGCTGGCTCGGCTGCGGCGAGCGTTCGCTCGGCCATGCGTCGATCACGCTGCTGCTGCACCGCCAGCATCGCCGGCAGCTGGGAGGCCGGCAGCATCCCGCAGTGAGAGACTTCGATCTGCGCCAGCAATGCCTCGCTTACCGCCGCGGCCGCAGATTTGCGCCCCTGCAATGACGGTGCGGCACGATAGATCGACATGATTTCGTCGCGCCCGAGATTGGCATGCAGCAATGGGTAAGGCTGCGCGAGCGCATGTGAAACCAGGGCTCCGTACTGAGCCCAATCCCAGCCCCTCTGCCAGCCCAGTGCATCAGGAAGATCGGCTGGCACTCGCCCTTCACGCACCTCGCGGCGCACCGCATCGACTAGCGCCTGCTGTTGGGGGTCGAGCATCTCCAGCAACAAGCTGCCCTGCGGACGTTCTTCGGCCAACGCCCGCAGCAACCAGAGCTGCAGCGCATGGTGATCCGGGTTGTCGTGCCGCTCGCCGACCAGCAGCCGATCCTGCGCCTGCAGCTCCGCTACCAGCTGCGCGGGCGTGAGTACCGCGTCACTGCGCAGATCGACGATCAGACCGAGCTCCGGATGCTCACGCCCTTCGGGACTTTGCCACTCAGGTAGCGACGGTAGCGAATGGCATGCCGTCAGCAAACCCAGCACAAGCAACACAAGAATGCGCACGATGAACCTCCTCAACGGGCAATGATCAGCGGGTGACCAAGTTCCGGATGTCGCTGCACCAACACATCCAGACCGAATACCGCTCGCAGCGGCTCAGCTTGCAGCACTTCATCGGGTGGCCCTGCCACGATTGGCCGACCATCCTTTAGCAGCAGTAACCGATCACAATAGCGCGCAGCCAGATTCAGATCGTGCAGGATCACCAGAGCGGCGGCGCCTTGCGCGGCGAAGGCCCTGACCGCCTTTAAAATGCTGTGCTGGTGCGCAGGATCGAGCATCGACGTAGGCTCGTCGAGCATCAGCACCTGCCCTGTCTCGCCCGGCCACAGCTGCGCCAGCACCCGAGCGAGATGCACACGCTGACGCTCACCTCCAGACAGTTCGAGGTAGCTGCGCTTCGCAAGGTGCCGCGCGTCCGCCGCAGCCATCGCTGCTGCAACGAAGGCGGCATCGGCTCCGCGCCCGGTGCGATGAGGCAGGCGCCCCATGGCCACCACATCCGCCACGCGGAAGGCGAAGCTGAGCGTCGAACTCTGCGGCAGCACGGCCAGGCAACGCGCGCGTTCCACATCCGCCCAGTCGCCGAGCGGCCGCCCTTGGAGCAAGACCTGCCCCCTGGAAGGCCTGAGCTCGCCGGATAACGTCGCCAGCAGCGTGCTCTTGCCCGCACCGTTCGGGCCGAGCACACCGAAAACCTGCCCCGGGCGCAGCTCGAGGGAAACATCCTGCAGCGCAGTTATCGCGCCACGGCGCACGGTCAGATCGCGGCCCACCAGCATCAGAGGCGCTCCCGCAACAGCAGATAAAGGAAGAAAGGTGCGCCGAGCAACGCAGTGACAATGCCGATCGGCAGCTCCGCCGGCGCTATCACCAGCCGCGCGGCGACATCGGCAAGCAGCAGCAAGCTGCCGCCAGCAAGTGCCGAAGCTGGTAGCAGCAAGCGGTGATCGGGGCCGACCAACAGGCGCATCAGGTGCGGAACCACCAATCCGATAAAGCCGATCAGACCGGTAGCAGCCACCGCTGCGCCGACACCCAGCGCCGTGCAGACCACCAGTTCACGCTTGATCCGCTCCACATCGAAACCGAGATGACGCGCTTCCGATTCGCCGAGCAACAACGCATTCAGGGCTTTCGCCCGCCGCGGCAGCCACAGTGCGACGGCGATGGTGATCAGCAGCAGCGGCCATAGCCGTGCATAACTGGCGCCGTTCAGACTGCCGAGATTCCAGAAGGTCAGCGAGCGCAACGTTCTGTCGTCGGCCAGATAACTGAACAACCCAACCACTGCACCGGCCAGCGCGGTCAGCGCAATGCCGGCCAGCAGCATCGTCCCGACGTGGGTCTGCCCGTCGCGCCGCCCGAGTCGGTAAACCAGCAAGGTCACGCCGAGCCCGCCAACGAAGGCGAAGACCGACAGCAGGTAGGGCTCCCACCCCGCAGGCAACGCCGGAATGAATGTGCTACCGACTATGGCGATCGCCGCGCCCAACGCAGCACCGCTGGAAACCCCGACCAGCCCTGGATCGGCCAGCGGGTTGCGGAACAGCCCCTGCATCGCCACCCCGCAAAGCGCCAGTACTGCCCCGGCGGCGCAGCCCAGCAAGGTCCGCGGCAGGCGGATCTGCGCAAGAATCAGCTCGGCCTGCTCGAGCCCGGACGCTTCGATCGGCACGCCTACCAAGCGCAGCGCCGCAGCCAGACTGTCGCCCAGCGCCAGGCTCAGCGGTCCCAGTGCCAGCGACAGCCAGATCGCGACCAGCAACAACAAGCCGAGTACGAAGAACAGAAAGCGCGCAGGAATCGGACTACCCATCGGATTGCTTTGCCAAGCGGTATGTGCGGCGAAGGATAAGAGCCCGCCGCCGCAGCCGCCAGCCCGGCAAAAATTATCCGACTGCACTTCCTCGCCGGCTGCGGGATAATTCCGGCTTATGGCGGAGGACCCGATGATCAGATTGTGCGCGACATCCGAGCTTCTCGAAGGGCAGAGCCGCGGCTTCACGGTCGGGGAGCTGAAAGTGATCGCCGTTCGCCGGGATGGCCGGACATACCTGTACGAGAACCGTTGCCCACACCGCGGCGTTCCGCTGGAGTGGCGTCCCGACCAGTTCCTCGACGACAGTGGCAGCCTGCTGCAATGCGCCACTCACGGCGCGCTGTTTCTCATCGAATCCGGTGAGTGCGTGGCCGGCCCATGCGCCGGCCAGACGCTGCGCCAGCTGGATACAGTCGAGGACAAGGACTGCATCTGGTTGCAAACTGATCGGCAGAGCGACAGTTGAGCACGGGCGCCGGGCGTCGGGCTTGGTTATCATGCCGCCACAGCTTTACCGTGAGATCGCCATGCTTCGCCTGCTGAGTCTGCTGCTCCTGCTATTCGTGCTTCCTGCCCACGCCGGCCTGTTCGACAAC
>DNMQ01000189.1 GCA_003488145.1 Pseudomonas sp. | reverse complement strand
GGAGGTCGTAGCGCCGATCCAGTTCCGTGATCGCCTTGTCGATCGCGGTGGTGACTTCGTGCTTGTCCAGTTCGGACACCACGTCGAACGAGGGCATGGGGATTCCTCCACTGTATAGCGCGACTGGCCGCATGAGCCGAGCGCGTATGTCTTGACGGTTAAGAAAGCGCGGTCATTATAACGATTCGACGTGTCAGCGCCCGCCCTACGGCAAGGAGTGACAGGACGTCCCCCTTCAATTGATTGAGCTTGCCATGCCCAACCCTCTCCTGAGCATTCTCGTCGTCGATGACGCCAAATTCTCCAGCGTCATGATCGGTCGCGCGCTGAGCAAGGCCGGCTACCAGGATATCCGCTTCGCCAGCAGCGCCGCCGACGCACTGGTGCAGCATTCGCAACGCCCCGCGCATGTCCTGCTGGCGGACTGGCTGATGCCGGAAATGGACGGGCTCGAGCTGACCGGCCAGATTCGCCAGCGCGACGCCCAGAGCGGGCACTACAGCTACATCATTCTGCTCACCGGCCGTGACAGCGAGAACGCCCTGGGGCAGGCGTTCGACCACGGCGTTGACGATTTCATCAGCAAGTCGGCGATGAACGAGCAGCTGTTGCCGCGCATCTTCGCCGCCGACCGTCTATGCGGCTCGCTGCAACGGCTCAAGCAGGAGAATCACCAGCTCGCAGAGAATGTCGCGAGCCTCGAAGGGCAGAGCCTGCAGGACCCGCAGACCCATCTCGGCAACGCCCGCTACATGCACCAGCGCCTGGCGGCCAGCCTGCGCCAGATGGAGAACCGCGGCACGGCGCTGTACTACCTGCAGATCGGCCTGCCCGACGCCGATGCGCTGCGCGAGCGCTATGGCGATGCGGTCTACGCGGAAATCCTCAGCGCCATCGGCGCGCGTCTGCAGCAGCTCGTCCGCCCGCTGGATGTGGTTTGCCGAATCAATGAAAGCCAGTTCGGCCTGCTAGCCCTGGTCAACGATCTCAAGGGGTGCTCGCCAAGCAGCTTCAAACGCCTGCATGAAGGCCTGAACCTCAGGGCGCTGAAGACCAGCGAGGGTTTCGTATCCATCAAGGCGGGCATCAGTCTGATCAGCCTCGACACCGATGCGCTGCCGATCGCGCCTGAAACCATCATCGAGCGCGCGGCCGCCCTGCTGCCGAGCGCCTACAGCACCGGCCGCATCGTGCCGTTGCGCCTGAAGCAGTCGGCCTGAGGGTGAGCTGGCACGTCCTCGGCGCAGGCGCACTCGGCAGCCTCTGGGCGGCCCGCCTGGCTGGAGCGGGCGCAACAGTACGGATAATCCTGCGCTCTGCCCAGCGCCTCGCCGATTACCAGCACGCCGGCGGGCTCACGCTGACTGCCGACGATCTATCTCGGCTCTACGCCATCCCGGCAGAACTGCCTGATGCAAGCACGCCGATCCAACGCCTGCTGGTTGCATGCAAGGCCTACGACGCCGAAGCCGCGGTCGCTCAGGTGGCGTCCCGCCTCTCCTCTGGCTGCGAAATACTCCTGTTGCAGAACGGCCTCGGCAGCCAGCAGGCGATCGCCGAACGCTGGCCGCAGGCGCGTTGCATCTTCGTGTCGAGTACCGAAGGGGCCTATCGAGAAGACGATTTCCATGTCGTGTTCGCCGGCCGTGGGCAGAACTGGCTGGGCGATTCGAACGGCGGCAGTGCACCGGCCTGGCTGGACGAACTGAACCGAGCGGGCATCCCGCAAACCTGGTCCAGCGACATCCTGGCGCGGCTCTGGCGCAAGCTGGCGCTGAACTGCGCGATCAATCCGCTGACGGTGCTCCACGATTGCCGTAATGGCGAGCTGCTGCAGCATCGCGAGCAGCTCTCCGGGCTTTGCGAAGAACTCGTCGAACTGCTCGAAGCCAGCGGTCAGCCAGCCGCGGCCAGCGATCTGCAAGGCGAGGTACTGCGGGTGGTCGACGCCACTGCGGCCAACTATTCATCGATGTATCAGGACGTTCGACTCGGCCGGCGCACCGAGATCGCCTACCTGCTCGGCCATGCCTGCCGCAGCGCCGACTCGCTGGGGCTCGCGCTACCCCGGCTGCACGAGCTGCACCGCCACCTGCGTGAACACCTGAGCCAGCGCGGATTGCCCACGGACTGAGCCGCGGCTACCCTGCAGAAACTCTCTGCTATGCCGTGTCCCGCCAATGATCCTGCGTCAGCGCCTCGAAAACCTTCCGGTCGGCCGCAAACTGCTGCTGGCCCTGCTCGTCCTGCTTGCCGCCGTTCTGCTGGTTTCCAACCTGACGTTCATCAGCGCGGCCTACTGGATTTCACGGCAGAGCGTTGCGCCGCAGGCCATGCACACCCTCGGCGAGCTGTTCGCTACCGAAGAACTGAGCACGCGGGCGCTGTCTTCGCCAGAAGCCGCCAGCAAGCTGCTCAAACGCCTGGACGGCTATGCGCCGCTGCGAGCCGCGATGATCTACGACCGCGACGGCAACAGCCTCGCGCAACTCCAGCAAGGCGACCGATTGCGTCTGCCCGAACAGCTCAGCGATGTCGAGCATTGGCGTGCCAGCGAGATTCGCGCCAACCTGCTGGTCAGGCTGCCGCAAGCCGATGGCAGTGTCGGGCATCTGCTGATGGTCGCCAGCAGCGAGCTGCCCGGCGCCTTCTACACCGGTACGCTGACCGCCAGCCTGGCCATTCTCGTCGCCAGCCTGCTGCTCTGGGTGTTGGTCGCCCGGCAGATACGTCAACTCATCACCCGCCCGATTCGCGAACTCGAAGCATTGTCACGCCAGGTCACCCGCGAGGAGGACTATTCCCTGCGCGCCAAGCCCGGCAACCAGGACGAGATCGGCCGGTTGGCCGATGCCTTCAACACCATGCTGTCGCGCATGGAGGCCCGCGAGCAGCAGCTCAAGCGCGCCCGTGACGATGCCCAGGAGGCATTCGATCATGCCCAGGGCCTGGCCGAGGAAACCCGCCACTCCAACCGCAAGCTGGAGCTGGAAGTGCAGGTGCGCAGCAAGATCGAACAGAAGCTCACCGGCTTCCAGAAATACCTCAACAGCATCATCGACTCGATGCCCTCCGCGCTGATCGCCCTCGATGAACAGCTCTACGTTACTCAATGGAACCAGGAAGCCAGCGCCCTCTCCGGCACGCCGCTGGATGACGCCCTCAACCAGCCGGTGTTCGTCGCCTTCGAGCCGCTCAAGCCGTTTCTCGCGCAGATCCGGCGCACTTCGGAACAGCACGTGGTGGCGAAGATCGAGCGGGTGACCTGGATGCGCAACGACGAGCCGCACCACTATGCGCTGACCTGCTACCCACTGACCGGCGCTGGCGGCCGTGGCGTGGTGATCCGCATCGACGACATCACCCAGCGCATCAACATGGAAGAAATGATGGTGCAGTCGGAGAAGATGCTCTCGGTGGGCAGCCTGGCGGCCGGCATGGCCCACGAGATCAACAATCCTCTCGGCGCCATCCTGCACAACGCGCAGAACATCCGCCGCCGGCTCTCGCCCGAGCTCGAGCGCAATCGCGAGGCCGCAGAGGAAACCGGCGTGCGCCTGGAAGCGGTCAACCAGTACCTGCAGCGACGCGAAGTGCCGCAGCTGCTCGATGGTATCCAGCAGGCCGGCTCGCGCGCGGCGAAGATCGTCAGCCACATGCTCAGTTTCAGCCGCATGAGCAACCGTCAGCTGGCGGAATGCCAGTTGCCCGTTCTGATCGATCAGGCACTGGAGATCGCCGGCAACGACTTCGCACTGATCGACGGTTTCGATTTCAAGGCCATCGATATTGTCCGTGACTTCGACCCGCGGATAGACCGCGTACCGTGCATCGGCAACGAGCTAGAGCAGGTCTTGCTCAACCTGCTGAAGAACGCCGCTCAGGCCATTCATACCCATCAGAGCGACGAGCCGGGACAGATCATCCTGCGCACGCGCCTGAATCCGCCGTGGGCTGAAATCCACGTCGAGGACAACGGTGGTGGCATCCCGGAGAATGTGCGCAAGCGCATCTTCGAGCCATTCTTCACCACCAAGGAAGTCGGCCAGGGAACCGGGCTGGGTCTTTCCGTCTCGTATTTCATCATCACCAACAACCATCAAGGGCAGATGGAGGTGCAGTGCCACGCAGGCCACGGCACCACATTCACCCTGCGGTTGCCACTGAACTCGCCCGGCGAGCAGATGGCGACCTGAACCAAGGAACCGATACATGGGCAATCGACTGTCGAAAATCTACACCCGCACCGGCGATAGGGGCGAAACCGGCCTCGGCGACGGCCGTCGGGTTGCCAAGGACCATCCTCGCGTGGAGGCCATGGGCGAGGTCGACACCCTCAACAGTCAGCTCGGCCTGCTGCTGGCCGAACTGGCCGATGCGCAGGTGCAGTGGCCAGCGCTCGACGAGCTGATCAGCGTTTTCGCGCCTTGCCAGCACCGCTTGTTCGACCTCGGCGGCGAGCTGGCGATGCCCGACTACCAGGCGCTGCAGGACAACGAAATCGAGCGGCTGGAACAGGCCATCGATCGCTGGAACCAGGAGCTCGGGCCGCTGAAGGAATTCATCCTGCCAGGCGGTTCCCGGCTGATCGCCCTCGCCCACCTGTGCCGCAGCATGACGCGCACTGCCGAGCGTCGTTGTCAGCAGCTCAATGCCAGCGAAACGGTACGCCCGGTGCTGCTGGCCTATCTGAACCGGCTCTCCGATGCGCTGTTCGTCGCCGCCCGCTTGATCGCTCGGCACCAGGATTGCGGTGAAATACTCTGGCAGCCAGCCGCTGCTTCACCTGCCGCGGATGACTGAGCAGGTCGTGGCGCGACAGGCCCGCCGTCGCGACCAGCTGCACGCCGCCTGGGAAGCCTTCATCGTCCTGTTGGTGTGCATCAACCTGTCGCTGATTCTGTTCGACAGCCTGTTCGCCCTGCAGCCTGTCAGCGCAGTGCTGGCGGACCTCGTGCCAGAGCTGCACGCGCGTTACCAGCAGAGTGTCCACGCCAACTTCCAGTACATCGACCTGGGCTTCGTCGCGATCTTCGTCCTCGACGTGCTGCTCGGCTGGACCGTGGCACTGTTCGAGCGCCGCTATGCACGCTGGTACTACTACCCATTCGCGCACTGGTATGACGTGCTCGGCTGCATTCCCCTGGCCGGGCTGCGCTGGTTGCGCGTACTGCGTGTCGGCGCGCTGCTGATCCGCCTGCAGCGCCTGGGGCTGATCGACATGCGCGGCTGGGCCATCTACGGCCTTTTCAGCCGTTATTACTACCTGCTGATCGAGGAGCTTTCCGACCGGGTGATGGTGCGCCTGTTCGGCCGCCTGCAGCAGGAGATCGGCGCCAGCGACGACCTTTCGCGCCGGCTGCTGCAGGAAGTGGTGCGGCCGCGCAAACAGCGCTTGCTCAACGACATCTCGCGGCGCCTGCAGGACATGCTAGAGACCGGCTACCGCGACAATCGCGGCGCCATCGAAGGTTATGTCAGCCAACTGATTCACCAGGCGCTGCAGAACAATCCCGAGATGCACAATCTGCGGCGCCTGCCACTGGGCAACCGCCTGGCCAGCACGCTCGACGATGCACTCAGCGACATCGCCGCGCGGCTGCTGCAGGGCGCCGTGGAAGGCATGCGTGGCCCGCAGTTCCAGGCACTGGCCGGCAATCTCGCCGACGAGTTCTTCGATGCCTGGGTCTACCAGGACGAAAATACCGACCTGGCGCTGGAAGAACTGCTGGTCGACGTCATCGAAGTGCTCAAGCAGCAGGTGCTCGACCGCCGCTGGAGTCGTTTCGTCGGCCCCACGCCCCCACCGACACATCCCGAGTGAGCGGACTGACGCAGTGCTCTCCGCTGCGTGCCCCAAGGGCCGTTGGAGGCGAGTGCTGACCTGCTACTCGTCGACCGCCTTGAAGCCCTCAGGAGATTTTTCGTCGAGACGCGCGCCGATGATCATCTCGGTCGCCCAGTTCACCAGAATCGAGGTGTAGGCCTCCTGGCAGCGCTCGTTGCTCAGCGCATGGTCGGCACCGTCGATGATGCGATGGGTGAGGGAGTGGGTGCCGTGGAAGGCGGCACGATAGCTCATGATGGTTTCGTGCGGGACGAAGGTATCGTGCTCGGATTCGACGATCAGCACGTCGCC
>DNMQ01000337.1 GCA_003488145.1 Pseudomonas sp. | reverse complement strand
GCGGCAGCTCGGCCGGGTCGATCTTGACCACCGGGCCGATCAGCACGATCTGCCACTCCGGCTTCATACGCGCCACCTGCTCGATCAGCTCGAGATCGAGACGCTCGTCGATCACGCCGTAGAAGCCCAGGCGCGGATGGGGGATTTCCGCCTGGTCGTCCGGGTCGTGCTGCGGCCGGCGCGCGGCGGCGAAGTGCTCGACATCCACGCTGCTGGGGAACGGATGCGCATTGTCGTGGCGCTGGCGCTTGGCCTCGTAGAGGCTGTAGCCGCCGGTAAAGACCAGATTGGCGCGACACATCAACTCCACTTCGCGCTCGATCAGCTGCGGTGGCGCACCGCGAAAGGCCGAGAGTTCGTCCATGCAGTCATAGACGATCAGGTTCGGTGCCAGATGATCGGAGAACGCCAGGCTCATCGGCGTGTAGTACCAGAGCATCAGCTCGCTGACGCCGAGCTTCTCCAGGTAGCCATCGAGCAACTGGCGCTGCACGCGGGTTGCATCCTCCCCCTCGCAGCCAGCTGGCATGCGTGGGATCAGCACCTGCACGCCGTTCTCTTCGGGTCGCACTTCCAGCCAGGGTTCGGCGTCTTCTGTGGGGATGGGTTCTTCGTGGAAGAGCACGTTGTAGTCGCGGGCGAAGCGCGACATCAGGTGCTGCGGGCGCTGGTAGACGAAGCTCCAGCGCAGATGCGAGAGGCACAGCAGCGTCGGGATCTGATCGCCGAAGACCACTTCGGCCGGCGCCTTCTGCGCGTTGCGGGATTTACCGATGTCGTACTGGAACGGGCCGGCCCAACTCATGTAGCACCTCATTTCGGTAGCCGTGCCCGGGCGTTCCTGCCCACTCACCATGCCACGTCGATACCAGCGCTGCCCTGCGTAAGGCGTGTCATCGCGCCACGATTACGAGCCGTCAGATAGCCTGCAACCCGCGTCGTCCGCCGGTAGTGGACGGCAATCGGCGGTTCGGGTTCCCGCCAATCATCCGATAGCGCAGCCCGTCGGCCGTCCGGCGGCTGGATGGAACTCGCCAGAACCTTGCCCCGTCCGTATCAACAGGACGCCTTAACACCGGCACCGGAACCCACGCGCGCAGCTCGTCGTCGCCGTCCCGTTCCGTTTCGCCGATTCCAGATTACGGAGACTCATGCAGCGCCATTCACTGGCCAGCGGCAGTGTCCCGAGCGTGTCGAAAAGACAGCGAATGCGGAGGTAGACAGATGATTCTGGTAACAGGAGGGGCCGGCTACATCGGCTCACACGCGGTGCTCGAACTGCTGCAGGCCGGGCATGAAGTGCTGGTGCTGGACAATCTGTGCAACAGCTCGCAGGCCGCCCTGGACCGCGTCGAGCAGCTCGCCGGGCGACCGCTGCAGTTCGTCAAGGGCGATGTGCGCAACCGCTCGCTGCTCAAGGCGCTGTTCGCTGCCTACACGATCACCGCAGTGATGCACTTCGCTGGCCTCAAGGCGGTTGGCGAAAGCGTGCGCGAGCCGCTTCGCTACTACGAAACCAACGTCGGCGGCAGCATCGCGCTGTGCCAGGCGATGGCCGAAGCCGGCGTGTTCAAGCTGGTGTTCAGCTCATCAGCGACGGTCTACGGTGAATCGCCGGTGATGCCAATCACCGAGGACCGCCGCACCGGCGTGCCGACCAACCCCTACGGCCAGTCCAAGCTGATGGCCGAGAACGTGCTCAAGGGCCTGGCCGACTCCGATCCGCGCTGGTCGATCGGCCTGCTGCGCTACTTCAACCCCATCGGCGCCCACGAGTCAGGGCTGATCGGCGAAGACCCCAACGGCGTACCGAACAACCTGCTGCCCTACATGCTGCAGGTAGCAGTCGGTCGCCGGAAGCAGTTGAGCGTGTACGGCAACGACTACCCGACACCCGATGGCACCGGCGTGCGTGACTACATTCACGTGGTCGATCTGGCCAAGGGGCACTTGAAAGCGCTGGAGCGCTTGCAGCTGATTCATGGTGTTTCCACGTGGAACCTCGGCACCGGCAAGGGCTACTCGGTACGCGAGATGATCACCGCCTTCGAGGAAGTCACCGGGCGCTCCCTGCCCCACGTGATCAAGCCGCGCCGCAGTGGCGACATCGCCCAATGCTGGTCCGACCCGACCAAGGCCGAACTGGAACTCAGCTGGCGTGCCGAGAAAGACCTGACCACCATGCTTGCCGACGCCTGGCGCTGGCAGAGCCGCAATCCGCGCGGCTACGCCGAGGAAAAAGTCGCCGCCACGGAAGTCTCCACACAGACTGCCCTGGCCAGTTAAGCCCCGATCGGACGGCAGACCGGTACACGACCAGCCACCCGGGCGGCAAAATCCGCCCTATTGCCGGTTTATCTGGTGACCAGCGCCGGACAAGGACATCGCCGGCTCATCCCCGCTCCACTGCAAGCGGTTGTCGATGCCAGCCACAGTGACCTGCGCCGGGCCGTCGAACACCAGTTCCAGCTCGTGATCAGCACCTAGTACCTCAACGATTGCCGTCTGGCCACGGCCGAGGATGGTGGTGCGGATATGGTTCTTGTTGGTGTCCACGGTCAGCCGGTCGACGGACTTCGCCGTTACGCTGTTTCCGATGCCGGACACTTCCAGCGCAGACGCCTTTTCCAGGCTGATCTCATGGTCTGTCCCGTAGACCTGCACCACACCACAGTCCCCGGTGAGGCTGATCTTGTTGGCGTTACCGGAGATGTTCACGTCCTTGCCAAGGCATGGCACATCCCGTGACAGCTCGATGCCATCCAGTTCGATCGGTTGAGCATGGGCAGCCGCCGCTAACAGCAGGCCGGCCGCGAGCATCGCAGCAGAAGCGCAAGCATTCATTCGCTAAGTCCTTTCGAGGCAGAAGAAAGCATCGGAGAAAACCGCTGCGATCATTGATCGCTCCGCTGCCGTGCGGCGTAGGACTCGATGGCGACGACCGAGTTCAGGCCGCCGCGGACGCGCGTGGCGAGTTGCGTCATGCAGCACGCGCGAGTAACCACCCGCTGTTCGCGCCCGTAGCGATCTGCGCTTTCCATCGCCGCATTCATGCCACTGAACGAACCGCAGCCAAAGGAGCTCCGTTCTGTGGGAGCGATCTCGATCGTGAACCAGGCCACGCCGATGCTTTCCGCCTGGCTCTTTATCCGGGCTTCTCCGCACTGCGCAACTCGTCCCGCAGCCACGCCGCCAGGCGTTCGGCACGCCGATCCAGCCGCCGTGCCGGCACCCAGAGCGCCAGCCGGGCGCTGGTTTCGACGAAACCCCAGGGCGCGAGCAGCCGCCCCGATTTCAGATCATCGGCGACCAGCTGCTGCGGCGCGATAGCCACACCCAGCCCGGCCAGTGCCGCCTCCAGGAGGAAGTACAGGTGCTCGAAGCTCTGCCCGAGGCGCAGCTGCGTGGGGTCCAGCTGCTGCCGGCGAGCCCAGCTCGGCCAGGCCTGCGGGCGCGAGGCGGTATGCAGCAGCGCTTCGTTGAGCAGTGCCGCGGGCGGTGCGCTGCGCAGTTCGGCACAGCGCGGATGGTAGGGGCTGAGTACCGGGCCGATGCGCTCGACGGCCAACTCGAACACCTGCATGTCCGCTGGCCACGGCGGCTCGGCGTACCACAGCGTGGCATCCAGCCCCGGTTTGCGTGGATCCAGCTCGCCCTCGCTGGCAGACAGCTGCAGACGCAGCTCGGGCAGGTCGCGATTGAGCCGATCCAGCCGCGGGATGAACCAGCGCGCCAGCAGGCTGCCGGGACAGCCGAGAACGAACGGCGCCTCGGCCGTCTGCCGCTGCAGCTCGGCACAGGTGCTGCGCAGGCGCTCGAACGCCTCGCTGGCGGCATCGCGCAGGCGTACCCCGGCATCGGTGAGTTTTACGCCACGACCTTCCTTGATGAAAAGGCCTATACCCAGCTGCTCCTCAAGCTGCTTGACCTGCCGGCTGACGGCCCCGTGGGTCACATGCAGCTCGCGCGCCGCTTCGCTGACACTACCCAGGCGGGCGGCCGATTCGAAGGCACGCAGGGCATTGAGAGGGGGGAGATCCTGAGCCATAAGCGTTAGTTTTCCTGACAGGTCGTGGCGATCTTATCGCTTTTAACCCGGCGCCCATAGCCGTACCCTGAGGCCATCGCATCATCCGTCGCCTGTGGCAGCGGTCTTGACCGCGAATGCGCCGAAACGCGTTCAGGACAAGTACCCGAGCACAGGCCCGGCAACCGTTACAGGAGCCTCACATGACGTCATACCGCAGCGGTCCCGACGACCGCGGCCTGTTCGGCCGCTTCGGCGGCCAGTTCGTCGCCGAAACCCTGATGCCGCTGATCAACCAGCTGGCCGCCGAATACGAGAAGGCCAAGACCGATCCGGCCTTCCTCGAGGAGCTGGCCTATTTCCAG
Source organism: Pseudomonas sp. (assembly GCA_003488145.1). Taxonomy (GTDB): domain Bacteria; phylum Pseudomonadota; class Gammaproteobacteria; order Pseudomonadales; family Pseudomonadaceae; genus Stutzerimonas. Next base: position 1,549 of record DNMQ01000337.1, on the reverse strand, counting down.
CGTGACTACATCGGCCGCGCCAGCCCGCTGTACTTCGCCGAGCGCCTGACCGAGCAGTTCGGCGGCGCGAAGATCTACCTCAAGCGCGAAGACCTGAACCACACCGGCGCGCACAAGATCAACAACTGCATCGGCCAGATCCTGCTGGCCAAGCGCATGGGCAAGCAGCGCATCATCGCCGAGACCGGCGCCGGCATGCACGGCGTGGCCACCGCCACCGTGGCCGCGCGCTTCGGCATGCAGTGCGTGGTCTACATGGGCACTACCGACATCGAGCGCCAGCAGGCCAACGTCTTTCGCATGAAGCTCTTGGGCGCCGAGGTGATCCCGGTCACCGCCGGCACCGGCACGCTGAAGGACGCGATGAACGAAGCCCTGCGCGACTGGGTGACCAACGTCCACAACACCTTCTACCTGATCGGCACCGTCGCCGGCCCGCACCCCTACCCGGCCATGGTGCGCGACTTCCAGTCGGTGATCGGCAACGAAGTACGCGAGCAGATCATGCAGAAGGAAGGCCGCCTGCCCGACTCGCTGGTCGCCTGCATCGGTGGCGGCTCCAATGCCATCGGCCTGTTCCACCCGTTCCTCGATGACGAGTCCGTGCAGATCGTCGGCGTCGAAGCGGCCGGCCACGGCATCGACACCGGCAAACACGCCGCGAGCATGGCCGGCGGTGCGCCGGGCGTGCTGCACGGCAACCGCACCTTCCTCTTGCAGGACGCCGACGGTCAGATCACCGATGCGCATTCCATCTCCGCCGGCCTCGACTACCCCGGCGTCGGCCCGGAACACGCCTGGTTGCACGAGATCAAGCGCGTCGAATACGTGCCCTGCACCGACGACGAAGCGTTGAAAGCGTTCCACCTGTGCTGCCGACTGGAAGGCATCATCCCCGCGCTGGAATCGGCCCACGCCCTGGCCGAAGCCTTCAAGCGCGCGGCGAAGCTGCCCAGGGATCACCTGATGGTGGTCAACCTCTCCGGCCGCGGCGACAAGGACATGCAAACCGTCATGCACCACTACGACGAACAGGAAGAACATATATGAGCTCGGTGAACTCCCGTCTGCAGTCGCGCTTCGCACAGCTGAAGCAGGAAAACCGCGCCGCGCTGGTGACCTTCGTGACCGCCGGTGACCCGGACTACGCCACCTCGCTCGCCATCCTCAAGGGCCTGCCGGATGCCGGCGCCGATGTCATCGAGCTGGGCATTCCGTTCACCGACCCGATGGCCGACGGCCCGGCGATCCAGCTGGCCAACATCCGCGCCCTGGCGGCGAAGCAGAACCTGCCGAAGACGCTGCAGATGGTCCGTGAATTCCGCGAAACTAACAGCAGCACCCCGCTGGTTCTGATGGGCTACTACAACCCGATCTTCGCCTATGGCGTCGAGCGCTTCGTCAGCGATGCGAAAGAAGCCGGTGTCGACGGCCTGATCGTCGTCGACCTGCCGCCGGAGCATAACGACGAACTCTGCGACCCGGCCCAGAGCGCCGGCATCGACTTCATCCGCCTGACCACCCCGACCACCGACGACCAGCGCCTGCC
>DNMQ01000336.1 GCA_003488145.1 Pseudomonas sp. | reverse complement strand
CCGAGATAGTGGTCGATGCGATAGATGCGGCTCTCGGGAAAGTGCTCGGCGACCGCATCGTTGATGACACGCGAAGAAGCTAAGTCATGACCGATGGGCTTTTCCAGAACGACGCGCGCCTGCTCGGCGAGCCCTGCCGTAGCCAGGAACCTGCAGATATCACCGTAGACCGCCGCGGGCGTCGCGAAATAGGCGATCAGGGGCTGCTCGGCCGGCACGCAGTCACGCAGCGCCATGTAATCCTCAGCTCGACGAAAATCCATCGCCAGATATTGAAGCCGGGCGCTGAAGCGACTGAGGGCCTGCTCATCGAGCTCGCCCTTGGGAACCCGCGTACGCAATGCTTGCTCGATTCGCGCCTTGTGCGTGGCCGGCTCGCCGCTCTCACGCGATAGCGCCAGTATTTGGGTATCGGCATGTAGCAGGCCGGCGCGATCCAACTGATACAGCGCGGGAAACAGCTTGCGCAACGCAAGGTCGCCCAGGGCACCGAACAACGCGAATGTGATGGGTTCTACCGTAATGCCTGGCATGATCCGTCCGCTTGAATGCAGGGTTCAATGACGTGCAGCGCGAGCACGACGATGATCGGTCAACGATAGCGAGGATATCGCGCTCCTCGCCTTCCGATCAGACGCCACATGCTACAGACCACTCAGCGGCTCAAATGCTCAGCAGTCGACGGGAAAACCCAAGGTTGCCCGTGCCCACAGAACAGCGCAAACACCTGAGCGCGACAGCTCGGTCGTTAAAGGGCACGGAGCTGAGTCAGCTTCCCGCGACGCGTGCGCGGAACAGGGCCTGATGCTTACGGCACTGCTGCGCCGCAAGCAGGAAGACACCATGCCCCCCGCGCGAGAACTCCAGCCAGGTGAAATCCACTTCGGGATAAAGGGCCTGGACATGAACCTGACTATTTCCCACCTCGACGATCAGGATGCCATCGTCGGTGAGGTGATCCGCGGCCTCGGCGAGCATACGCCGCACCAGATCCAGTCCGTCTTCACCGCATGCCAGGCCAAGAGCCGGCTCGTGATGAAACTCAGCCGGCATGTCGTCGAAATCTTCGGCATCGACATATGGAGGATTGGAAACGATCAGATCGAAACGTTGATTTGGCAGCCCGTCGAAGCCATCGCTCTGCACGGTATAAACCCGCTCTTCGAGTCCGTGATGCTCGATGTTTTGGTTGGCGACCTCGATCGCATCGAACGACAGGTCAGCGAGCACCACCTCGGCCTTGAGAAACTCGTAAGCGCATGCGATGCCGATGCAGCCCGACCCCGCGCACAGATCGAGAATCCGCTTGGGCGTGCCAGGCAGCCAGGGTTCGAAGCGGTGCTCGATCAGCTCACCAATCGGCGAACGTGGGATCAGCACGCGCTCGTCGACGATGAAGGGCAAGCCGCAGAACCAGGCTTGCCCGAGGAGATAAGCGGTCGGCACGCGTTCCTCAATACGGCGACGCAGCAGTTCCTGTAAATGCTCGCACTCGTCGAGCTCGAGGCGGCAATCCAGATAGCTGTCAGCCATTTCCCATGGCAGGTGCAGCGCACCCAGCACCAACTGGCGCGCGTCATCCCAGGCATTGTCGGTGCCATGGCCGAAGAACAACTGCTCCGCCTGAAACCGGCTGACGGCCCAGCGGATATGGTCACGCAGCGTACGCAAGCGGGAGAGCGAAGCGGTCACAAGGGCATCTCCTGTAAAAAGGGCGCGAGTGTAGCAGGCATACGAAAACCCGAGCCATGTCTGCTCAGGCCACGCGAGCAAGGCTCTCGAGCCATCCACTGGGGCTGTAAATACTCAATTCGTTTCAACACCAGGCGTGCGACCGGCATTACCCTTCGACTCGCGGTTGGGACTCGATATCTCCGACATATCGTGCGCCCATGCAGTTCGACCGAGCAGTCAGCACAACAACCAGCGAAACATGAGCCGGACGGTTCACATCGGCGCATTCTGGCGCCACAATCAGCCCCCTCACAGCACAAGGAGCCGAAAATGACCAAGCCACAGACCATGCTTCAGCTCAGTGGCCGCAGCTACAACCCGGCGACGCTGACGAATGCCACCTTGCTGGTCATCGATGTGCAGGAAGAGTACCGCAGTGGTGTTCTTGCCCTGCCTGCCCTGGATCGGGCACTTCCGGAAATCACCCGTCTACTGGCAGCTGCGCGCGAAGCTGGCGCGCCGATCGTGCACGTGCATCACCTGGGTATCAGCGGTGGTCTTTTCGATCCGCAGGGCTTCCGTGGACAGATCATGCCGGAGGCTGCACCACTGCCCGGTGAGGCAGTGGTTGCCAAACGCCTGCCGAACGCTTTCTCCGGCACCGAGCTCCACGAACTGCTGCAGAAACTGGGTCGCCTGGATTTGATCGTTTGCGGCTTCATGACCCACTCCAGCATCAGCACAACGGTTCGCGCCGCCAAGGATTACGGCTATCGCTGCACACTGGTGGACAGCGCCTGTGCCACACGCAATCTGCCGATGGGCGAAGGCAGCATCGATGCCGAACAGGTGCACCGCATCGAGATGACCATTCTTGCCGACAACTTTGCCGTTTGCGTGCAAGACGCTGCGGCGCTGGCGCGCTGAAGACCCACTACCCGAACGCCGAACGAGCTGGCAGCCTTTCCAGACACTCTCTGCATGATGCAAGCAAAAGTACGCCTGGATGGAAGCTCGTCCGCCAGGCGCTGTGGCTGGGGTAACCTGCCATCCTGTTTGGAGGCCCCATGCAAGACGACGACTTCTCTCTCTTCCAATCGGCTGTGCGCGGTGTCAAGCCGATCAAGCACGACCGCGCCGAAACCGGCAAAGTGCGCAGCAATCGCGAACAGATCGCGACTCGCCGCAGCAACGCCACCGTCAGCAACGAAACCACGCGCGTCGACGGATTATCGGATCAGTTCGTCATCGACGTAGGTGCCGAGGACGAGCTTTATTGGGCCCGCGACGGGGTTCAGGACAGTCAGGTCCGCAAGCTCAAAGCCGGCCAGATCCCATTCGAGGGAAGTCTCGACCTGCATGGCATGAGCGTCGAGAAAGCCCGGGAGCTGTTATGGGACTTCATCGCCGAAGCGACGCGGCTCGAAGTGCGCTGCGTCCGCGTGACCCATGGCAAGGCGGCAAGGCTCGACGGCAAGCAGCCACTGATCAAGAGCCACGTCAACACCTGGTTGCGGCAGCATCCGCAAGTGCTTGGCTTCACCTCCTGCCTGCCACGCCATGGCGGCACCGGCGCCATTTACGTGATGCTCAAACGCACCATGCTTGAAGGCCGGGACGAATGAGCCGAGGCCAGCGTCTCGCTCGCCATACTTGCCAGCCGAGCGGCGGGCCCCTACCCTTCGCGTTCGCGACCCCATGAAGCCTGACAGGTAGCTCAATGTCCCTGGAACAACACTACACCGCGATCCTCGGCCAACTCGGCGAGGACGTTAGCCGCGAAGGTCTGCTCGACACGCCCAAGCGCGCCGCCAAAGCCATGCAGTACCTGTGCAAGGGCTATCAGCAAACCCTCGAGGAAGTCACCAACGGCGCGCTGTTCACGTCAGATAACAGCGAGATGGTACTGGTCAAGAATATCGAGCTGTACTCGCTGTGCGAGCATCACATGCTGCCTTTCATCGGCAAGGCACACGTTGCGTATCTTCCCAATGGCAAGGTACTCGGCCTGTCAAAGGTCGCTCGTATTGTGGATATGTATGCGCGCCGCCTGCAGATTCAGGAAAACCTGACCCGTGAAATCGCCGAGGCGATGCAGCAGGTTACCGGCGCATCAGGTGTGGCGGTGGTCATCGAAGCCCAGCACATGTGCATGATGATGCGCGGCGTGGAGAAGCAGAACTCGTCCATGGTCACATCGGTGATGCTGGGTCAGTTCCGCGATAACGCCGCGACCCGTAGCGAGTTTCTCGGCTTGGTGAAATAGCACTGAGCCCACAGTAAAACAGGGCCTTGCGGCCCTGTTTTTCGTTCAATCGTACATGCCCACATGCCGCGGATGACTGGCGACACGCTGCAGCCATCGGCGAATTGCGGGATAGCCTTCGAGGCTGAACCCTCCCTCCTCAGCCACATGCGTGTAGGCATATAGCGCAACGTCGGCAATCGAGTAATGCTCACCCACTAGGTAGGGCGTGCGTAGCAACTGCTGCTCCATAACGTTCAACGCATGGTAGCCATCGAGCTGCTTGGCCTCGTACTCCTCACGGCGATCCTCGGGCATGCCGAGATACACCTTGATATAGCGGGCGACAGCCAGGAACGGCTCATGGCTGTACTGCTCGAAGAACTGCCACTGCAGCACCTGGGTACGCAGCCGCGGGTCCGCTGGCAGAAACTCGCTGCCGTCGGCCAGATAGTTGAGGATTGCGTTGGACTCCCACAGGCAGGCGCCATCCTCCAACTCAAGAACCGGAATCTTGCCATTAGGGTTCTTCTTGAGAAACTCCTCGGAGCGGGACTCACCACGAAGGATATTGATCGGAATCCATTCGTACGACTGGTCCAGCAGGTGCAGCATCAGCTTGATCTTGTAGCAAT
>DNMQ01000335.1 GCA_003488145.1 Pseudomonas sp. | reverse complement strand
GCCGCCGGAATAGTTCTGCAGGCCAATGTGGATAAGTCCACCGAGGAAGGTCCCGGTGGTCAGCACCACGGAATCCGCGAGGAAACGCAGACCCATCTGGGTCACGACACCCCGAACCTGATCCTGCTCGACAATGAGGTCGTCCGCCGCCTGTTGAAATATCCACAGGTTCGGCTGGTTTTCCAGAGTGTCACGAATAGCAGCTTTGTAGAGCACGCGGTCAGCTTGCGCTCGGGTGGCTCGAACGGCTGGCCCCTTGCGGCTGTTGAGCACGCGAAACTGGATACCGCCCTTGTCGGTGGCCATCGCCATGGCCCCACCCAACGCATCGATTTCCTTGACCAGATGACTCTTGCCGATGCCGCCGATGGCCGGGTTGCAGCTCATCTGGCCGAGGGTTTCCACATTGTGGCTGAGCAGCAGGGTCTTCACGCCCATGCGTGCCGCTGCAAGCGCAGCCTCGGTGCCGGCATGGCCGCCGCCGATCACGATCACGTCAAAACGGGAAGGGAAGTCCACCACGCACCTCGTGCCTGTTCAGATGGGAATTCGGGAAGCCGCGAAGTATAGGGATTTAGCGAGTGCTAAAGAAGGGCTCTGAGCAAAAAATGACCAACCATCTAGCGGAGGCGAGTCAGTGGATAAACATTAGAAATAGAGAAGAAATATATAAGAAGCTTATTTATGTGTTTATAAATGGTGAAGCTCATTTCTGTGGATAACCACGTGGAGCCCTCGGCAGGCCTTCCTTGTGGCGAAGGATAAACCTGTGCTGCGGCTGGGCGCTGACGGTGTGAATACCGTCAGCATCCTGTGGATTCAAGTTAATCTTATGCACAGAGGTTTTTTTCACCAGCTTACGCCATGACTTTTCTACTGCCCTTAGGCGGCTTTTTCCACAGGGCTCATGGCGGGAATTTCGGCAGCCGAATGCCATCGCCACGAATTTTCAGCGTAGCGTTGTGCATGAAAGGGGGCGGGCGTGGTTAGCGCCCGTGCAGTGTCATTTGCCGATGCAGAAGCTCGAGAAGATTCGCCCGAGCAGGTCGTCTGAGCTGAACGCGCCTGTGATCTCACCGAGTGCCTGTTGTGCCAGGCGCAGATCCTCTGCCAGCAGCTCACCGGCGCCGGCCAGCGTCAGTTGGGCATGGCCATGCTCCAGGTACTGGTCAGCCAGACGCAGTGCGTCCAGATGGCGACGTCGGGCGCTGAAGCTGCTTTCAGCGGTTTGCTCGTAGCCCATGCAGTGCTTGAGGTGTTCGCGCAGCAACTCGATACCTTCGCCGGATCGTGCGCACAGGCTCAGGGTTGCCTGTCCGTTGTCGTCGAAGCGAATCGAGATCGGCTCACCGCTCAGGTCAGCCTTGTTCCGAATCAGCGTCACCCGGTTCGGCTCAGGGTTGGATTCGAGAAACTCCGGCCAAAGGGCTAGTGGGTCCTGCGCCTCAGGCGCACTGGCATCGACCATCAGGAGTACCCTGTCCGCTTCGCCGATGGCGCTGAGCGCACGCTGCACACCGATCCGCTCGACCTGATCTTCGGTATCGCGTAGACCCGCGGTATCGACGACATGCAGCGGCATGCCGTCGATCAGGATGTGTTCGCGCAGGACATCGCGGGTGGTGCCGGCAATGTCGGTGACAATGGCGGCCTCACGGCCCGCCAGTGCGTTGAGCAGACTGGACTTGCCGGCGTTGGGGCGCCCTGCGATCACCACGGTCATTCCGTCGCGCAGCAAGGCGCCCTGCCCGGCTTCGCGCAGCACTGTGGATAACTCGGCTTTCACGGCATCCAATTGTGCTAGGACATGCCCATCGGCGAGGAAGTCGATCTCTTCTTCGGGAAAATCGATCGCCGCTTCGACATAGATACGCAGCTGAATCAATCTTTCGGTCAACTGATGCACGCGGCGAGAGAATTCGCCCTGTAGCGAACGCACCGCGTTGCGCGCGGCCTGCGCCGAACTCGCTTCGATAAGGTCGGCGATCGCCTCGGCCTGGGCCAGATCGAGCTTGTCGTTAAGGAATGCGCGTTCACTGAATTCGCCTGGCCGAGCCAGACGAACGCCGAGCTCGACGCAGCGCTGCAGTAGCATATCCATGACAACCGGGCCGCCATGCCCCTGCAGTTCGAGTACGTCCTCACCGGTGAACGAATGCGGTCCCGGAAAGAACAGTAGCAGGCCTTCGTCGATCACCTCGCCGTCGTCTGCGTGAAATGCACCGTAATGTGCGTGGCGCGGCGTTGGCTCACGGCCGGTCAGGGTAATGGCGATAGCCTTGGACCGTGGCCCTGATACCCGAACGATGCCTACTCCTCCGCGCCCCGGCGCGGTAGCGACGGCGACAATGGTGTCGCGAACTGGATTCATGCGGCCTCCTTTCTGGACGGCAGATAGCAGAACGCCCCAATCAAGGGGCGTTCTGCATTGGCGGTTGAGGCGTCAGGCGGGCTTCGCCGCGGCCTCGATCTTGCGAGTAATGTACCACTGCTGGGCGATCGACAGGACGTTGTTGACCACCCAGTACAGCACCAGACCGGCAGGGAACCAGAGGAAGAAGAAGGTGAAGATCACCGGCAGCAGCTTCATCACTCGCGCCTGCATCGGATCCGGCGGCGTCGGGTTCAGCTGCTGCTGGATGAACATGGTCACGCCCATAGATCGGAAGAGCGTCGTGTAGGGAAAGAGTGTAGATCTCGGTGGTCGCCGTATCATTAAAAAAAAAAAAAAAATATAGATGCGTGAAGAAATCAGAG
>DNMQ01000423.1 GCA_003488145.1 Pseudomonas sp. | reverse complement strand
TCGACCTGGTGCAGGTTGTGCCGCCGGGCGAAACGCTCGGGAACGGTCACCGCCATGTCGGTCTGGTCGATCACCTGGGTCGCCATCAGGTAGTGCTGCGAGCGCAGGGCGATCTTGCGCTGCAGGCCCATCTTGCCCAATGCCAGGTCCACCAGACCGAGCCCGCTGCGGCGGCTGGAAATGTGGATGTGCGACAGCGACAGGTATTGCTCCAGGGTGAGCTTGTCCTTGGCCAGCGGGTGGCCGCGGCGCATGGCGCAGATGTAACGGTCTTCCAGCAGCTTGACGTGACGCACCTGCGGGTCGGTGTTGAGTGGCGCGTCCATGGCGAAGTCCAGGCGGCCGGCGGCCAGTTCCTTGGTGGTCTCGCGGCGCTTGGCCAGCATGCTCTCGATCTTCACGTTCGGCGCCAGGCGGCGCAGGCGCTGGAACAGCGGCGGCAGCATCACCGCTTCGGTGAGGTCGGTCATGCTGATGCGGAACGTCTTGTTTGCCTGCGCCGGGCTGAAGGTGCGGCTTTCCTGCACCGATACCCGCAGCAGCTGCAGCGCATTGCGCACCGGGCCGATGATGTTCTGTGCCATCGGCGTCGGCACCATGCCCTGCGCGGTGCGCACGAACAGCGGATCGTTGAACGTCTCGCGCAAGCGGGCAAGGGCGTTGGAAACAGCGGGCTGGGTGATGCCGACGATCTGCCCGGCGCGGGTCAGGTTGGCCTCGGTGTAGATGGCATCGAAGACGATGAACAGATTCAGATCGACCTTGTTCAGGTTCATTGTTGTGCTCTCCGGCGTGTATCGGAATTCGCCGATCATATATCGGTGATGAATGTTTATACACGAGGAAAATAGCTTCGATAAATCGCTGGGCCTCCTCTAGCATTCAAAACTACAAAACATTACCTGCCAGAAGGTTGTCGCCCATGAATTTCGCCTACTCCCCGAAGGTTCAAGAGCTGAGAGAGCGCGTGCAAGCGTTCATGGATGCTCATGTCTATCCCGCCGAAAAGGTGTTCTACCAGCAGGTCGCCGAGGGTGACCGCTGGCAGCCGACCGCTATCGTCGAGGAGCTCAAGGCCAAGGCCAAGGCGGAGGGGCTGTGGAATCTGTTCCTGCCAGAATCGGAACTGGGCGCCGGCCTGACCAACACCGAATACGCACCGCTGGCGGAAATCATGGGCAGCTCGGGTCTAGGCCCGGAAGCGTTCAACTGCTCGGCGCCGGATACCGGCAACATGGAAGTGCTGGTGCGCTACGGCAGCGAGGCGCAGAAGCGCGAGTGGCTGGAACCGTTGCTGCGCGGCGAAATCCGTTCGGCCTTCGGCATGACCGAGCCCGGCGTGGCCTCGTCCGATGCCACCAACATGGAAGCCCGCGCGGTGCGCGAGGGCGACGAGTGGGTCATCAACGGTCGCAAATGGTGGACCTCCGGTGCCTGCGACCCGCGCTGCAAGATCATGATCTTCATGGGCCTAACCAACCCTGACGCGCCGCGCCATGCCCAGCACTCGATGATCCTGGTGCCGATGGATACCCCCGGCGTGAAGGTGCTGCGCCCGCTGCCGGTGTTCGGCTACGACGACGCCCCGCACGGCCACGCGGAAGTGCTGCTGGAAAACGTGCGAGTGCCCTACGAGAACGTCATTCTCGGTGAAGGCCGAGGCTTCGAGATCGCCCAGGGGCGTCTCGGCCCGGGCCGCATCCACCACTGCATGCGCTCGATCGGTGTCGCGGAACGCGCACTGAAGCTGATGTGCGAACGTGCCGTCAGCCGTACCGCCTTCGGCAAGCCGCTGGCCCGGCTGGGCGCGAACTTCGACCACATCGCCGAGTGNNGTTTCCGAGGACTTCCCGCTGGCGCACTGGTGGGCGATGCAGCGTACCCTGCGCCTGGCCGATGGTCCGGACGAGGTGCATCGGGTGGCCATTGCTCGTCACGAGCTTGGCAAGTACGTGCCGCGCGAGGCGCTGCGCAGCCGCTAAGGCGTCGTCCCGGGGAAAGGACCAAAGGCAAAGCCACGCACCGTGGCTTTGCCTTTTTTATGACCGTTTGCCTGTGACCGAGCGCTGCGCCTCAGGAGGCGACCGGCGTCAGCTCCGGTGGTGTCTGCCCGCCGTAGGTGCTGGCCACCAGCTCCCGATAGCGCCGATAGGCCTGCTCATAGGCCCGGACCGACTCGGCGACCGGCGCGACCGCGGTGTCTTCGTCCAGGCTGACGCAGCGCGAGCAGATGGCTTGGAGGCTGGCTTCGGGATCCTGCTGTCGCGCATGGCACCATGCCGCCTGGATCGCGCCGCCCAGCGCCGCGGCCTCGCTGTGGCGGGTGCAGACTACCGGCGTGGCCATCATGTCGGCGACGATCTGCCGCCACAGCGGATTCTTCGCGCCGCCGCCGATGAGCTGGATCCGCTCGCTGCGAATGCCGCTTTCGCGCAGCAGGTCCAGCCCGTAGCGCAGACCGAAGGTCACGCCTTCGAGCACGGCGCGGCAGAGGTTGGCGCGGCTCAGGTTGTCGGCGGTCAGGCCGTGCAGGCTGGCGCTGGCCTGGGGCAGGGCGGGGACGCGCTCACCGTTGAGAAATGGCAGCATGGTGACGCCCTCGCAGCCGATCGGCGCCTGCGCCACCAGCGCGTTGAACGCATCGAGGTCCAGCTCCAGCAGGTCGCGAATCGCCGCGTTGGCGTTGGTCAGGTTCATGGTGCAGATCAGCGGCAGCCAGCCCCCGCTGGACGAGCAGAACGTCGCGACTGATGGCTGCGGACTGACCCGAGGTTCCCCGGAGAACGCGTAGAGCGTGCCAGAGGTTCCCAGGCTCATGGTGATCGCGCCGGGGCGGATGTTGTCGGTGCCGATGGCGCCCATCATGTTGTCGCCACCGCCGCTCGCGACGATGGCCTGGGAGTTCAGGCCCAGCCGGACGGCAAGTTCGGGGCGTAGCCGGCCGACCGGCTGATGGGGTTCGATCAGCTCCGGCAGCGCCGCCTCCAGACGGCCGCTGGGATCGACATACCGCAGGATGTCGAACGCCCACTGCCGGGTGCGCACATCGAGATAGCCGGTGCCGGAGGCGTCGCCGTATTCGCTTACGCAACGCCCGGTCAGCCAGTAATTGAGGTAGTCGTGGGGTAGCAGGATATGGGCGATGCGAGCGAACAGCGCGGGGTGCTGCTCCTTCATCCACAGCAGCTTGGACACCGTGTAGCCCGGTGCGATGACGATACCGAGGCGTTGCAGCGAACCCTGTTGACCGCCCAGCCAGTCGAGCAGGTGCTGATTCTCCGTAGCCGACTCCGTGTCGCACCAGAGCTTGGCCGGGCGCAACACGCGGCCCGCGGCATCGAGCGTAACCAAGCCATGCTGCTGCCCGGATACACCAATGCCCAGCACGGCATCGCCGTCGACTCCGGCCTCGGCGAGTGCCGCGGCGGTAGCGCTGGCGAAAGCGGCGGTCCACTGCTCGGTGTCCTGCTCGCGCCGGCCATTGGGTCCGCTGATCAAATCGTGGCCGGCCGAGCCCTGGCCGAGCACGCGCCCGTTATTGGCGTCGAGCAACAGCGCCTTGGTGCCCTGGGTGCCGCAATCGATCCCGAGAAACATGCCGCACCCCGTCACTGCGTCAGCAACAGATCAAGTGTGCCGCTGACCCCCAGCGTGCGCAGCCGCAGCAGGTTGCGCTCGAAGGCTTCGCGGAAGGCGAGCGAACGCGGAATCTGCGTGCCGAAGATCTCCTCGCGCCCGAGCAGTCGTTCGGCGAGGCCGTCGTCCTCCGCAACAAGGGACTGGCAGAAATCCGCGCGCGGATCGGGGATGTGGTACGGCACGCCGTTTTCATCGACGCCCCGCAGATACAGCGCCCAGGCGGCGACCACCAGGGCGGCCCGGTCCAGGGCGGCGTTAGCGGCGATCAGGCGGTCGATGGTCGGCACGCTGAACTTGGGAAACTTCGACGATCCATCGGAGCACACTCGTTCCAGCTGATCGGCGATGGCACGGTTGGAGAAGCGCTCGATCAGCGTCTGCTTGTAGCGAGCGAGATCGATGCCGGGCACGGGAGCCAGTTGTGGGGTGACGTCCTCGTCCATGTAGCGGCGGATGTACTCGACGAACAGCGGATCGGCCATGGTTTCGTGGACGAAGCGATAACCGCGCAGGAAGCCGAGGTAGGTCAGCGCGAGGTGGCTGCCGTTGAGCAGCTTGATCTTCATCTCCTCGTAGGGCGAAACGTCGTTGGTGAACTGCACACCGACCTTTTCCCAGGCCGGACGGCCGGCGACGAAGCGGTCTTCCAGTACCCATTGCACGAAGGGTTCGCAGACCACCGGCCAGGCGTCATCGAGGCCGTGCTGACGCTCCAGGTCCTGGCGATGGGTCGCGCTGGTCATGGGCGTGATGCGGTCGACCATGGCGTTGGGGAAGCTGACGTTGCGCTCGATCCAGCCGGCCAGGTCGGCATCGACCAGGCCGGCGAAGGCCAGCGTGGCCTTGCGGGTCACGTCGCCGTTGTGGGGGAGGTTGTCGCAGGACATCACCGTGAAGGGCCCAACGCCGTCCCCACGGCGCTTGGCCAGCGCCGCGCAGAGCAGGCCGAACACGCTGACCGGGCTACGCGGCTGCTGCAGGTCATGTTGGATTTGCGGCAGTTGCGCATTGAACTGGCCGGTGCTGTCGTCCAGGCAATAGCCGCCCTCGGTGATTGTCAGCGAGACGATGCGAATCGCCGGATCGGCCAGGCGGGCAACCACCGCCTCGGAACCATCCTCGCCCACCAGCAGCATGTCGCGAATGCTGCCGATCACCCGGACCTCGGTATCGGGTCGGTCGTCGAGCTCGACCAGGGTGTAGAGGTAGTCTTGCGCGGCCAGTGCGTCGCGCATCGAACGTTCCTCGGCGCGTGTGCCGATGCCGCAGATGCCCCATTCCAGCCCCTCGCCGGTGTTCATCAGCGCATCGGTGTAGGCCGCTTGATGGGCGCGGTGAAAACCGCCCACGCCGATATGGGCGATGCCGGTGGTGACCTCGGCCAGGTGGTAATCGGGGCGCGCGATAGGGCCCGGCAGCTGTGGCAGATTCGCTTCGTTCAACTTCATCTCGGGCCTCGCTGGGCTTGAAAGTGGAAAAGCCGGGGGCCGGATCGCTGCCATTGCGGGCGCAGCGATCTGCCGGTAAGTCAGGGATCGGGTGGCTATGGGTCGGTCAGGCCGCCTGCTGTAGCGACTGGCCGACTGCAACGCCATTGCTGTCGAAGAGGTGGCAATGGTCGGCTTCCAATGTCAGCGACAGCGACTCGCCATAGCGCGGGGTGAAGTCACCGCGGATGCGCATGGTCAGCTGCTCGCCGTTGCCGGTGACCACGTGGCAGTAGGTGTCGCTGCCCAGCCGCTCGCTGACGTCGGTCTTCACGGTCAACTGGCAGTTGCCTTCGCTGCCACGGTTGAGGTGTTCCGGGCGGATGCCGAGGGTGACCGGATCGCCCGTCTTCAGCGTGGCGCCGCTCACCGGCAGGAACAGACGGCAACCGGCGTCGAGCTCGACTTCGCAGCCGCTGGCTTCGACACGGCTTGCGCGGCCCTTGAGAAAGCCCATCTTCGGTGTGCCGAGAAAGCCGGCGACGAAGAGGTTGGCCGGCTGGTGATAAAGCTCCATGGGCGAGCCGACCTGCTCGATTCGCCCGCCGTTGAGCACGACCACCTTGTCGGCCAGGGTCATGGCCTCGACCTGGTCATGGGTCACGTAGATCATCGTCGCCTGCAGTTCCTGGTGCAGGCGCGACAGCTCCAGACGCATCTGCACGCGCAAGGCGGCATCGAGGTTCGACAGCGGCTCGTCGAACAGGAAGACCTTGGGATTGCGCACGATGGCGCGGCCAATCGCGACACGCTGACGCTGACCACCGGAGAGCTGGCGTGGCTTGCGCTCGAGCAGCGGCTCCAGTTCCAGGGTGCGGGCGGCGGCCTCGATCTTGCGCGCCACGTCCTGTTTGTCTGCGCCAGCCAGGTCGAGGGCGAAGGACATGTTCTTGCGCACCGTCATGTGCGGGTACAGCGCATAGGTCTGGAACACCATCGCCAGGTCGCGCTTGGCTGGGCTGACATCGGTGATGTCGCGCCCGTCCAGTTCGATCCGACCGCTACTGACTTCTTCGAGCCCGGCGATCAGCCGCAGCAAGGTCGACTTGCCGCAGCCGGAGGGTCCGACGAAGACCACGAACTCACGGTCGCGGATATCCAGGTCGATGCCCTTGATGATGTCGTTGCCGTCGAAGCTTTTTTTCAGGTTGTGGACTTTCAGGTCTGCCATGTTCGAATCCTTTTATTCTTGTCGATCTTGTTAATACCGCGGCGCGTTACTTCACGGCGCCGAACGACAGGCCGCGGACCAGCTGCTTCTGGCTGATCCAGCCGAATATCAGAATGGGTGCGCAGGCGAGGGTGGAAACGGCCGAGAGCTTGGCCCAGAACAGTCCTTCAGGACTGGAGTAGGACGCGATCAGCGCGGTCAGCGGGGCGGCGTTGGACGAGGTGAGGTTCAGCGACCAGAACGCCTCGTTCCAGCACAGGATCAACGACAACAACATGGTCGAGGCAAGGCCGCCCTTGCTGATCGGCAACAGCACGCGAACCATCTCCTGCATCAGCGTGGCGCCGTCCATCCGCGCCGCTTCGAGGATGTCGCGCGGGATGTCCTTGAAGTAGGTGTAGATCATCCACACCAGGATCGGCAGGTTGATCAGCGTGTAGATGACGATCAGCACGGTGCGGCTGTCGAGCAGGCCGAACTGCTTGGCCAGCAGATAGATCGGCACCAGCACACCCACCGGCGGCAGCATCTTGGTGGAGAGCATCCACAGCAGTGTGCCCTTGGTCCGCTTGGTCTCGTAGAAGGCCATCGAATAGGCTGCAGGAATTGCGATCAGCATGCCCAGCGCGGTGGCGCCGAAGGAAATCGTCACCGAATTCCAGGCGTACTTGAAGTAGCCGCTGCGGTCCTGGATGTGCAGGTAGTTCTCCAGCGTTGGCGTGAAGATGAACTGCGGCGGCGTGGCGAAGGCGTCGATCTCGGTCTTCAGGCTGGTCAGGATCATCCAGAAGATCGGAAAGAACAGCAGCAGCGCCACGGCCCACGCGAACAGCCCGACGACGAGGGTATTGAGGCGGCGACTTTGTTTGAGCGTCAGCATCGGTCTGTCCTCAGTATTTTTCGGTGAGATTCTTGCCGAGCATCCGCACCAGGATGATCGCCGCGATATTGGCAATGACCACCGCGATCAGGCCGCCAGCCGATGCCATGCCGACGTCGAATTGCAGCAGCGCCTGGTTGTAGATCAGGTAGGCAAGGTTGGTCGAGGCATAGCCGGGACCACCACTGGTGGTGGTGAAGATCTCTGCGAAGACGGAAAGCAGGAAGATCGTCTCGATCATCACCACGACGGCGATGGGCCGCGCCAAGTGCGGCAATGTCAGGTGCCAGAAGATCGCAATCGGGCCGGCGCCATCGAGGCGCGCTGCTTCCTTCTGCTCCTGATCCAGGGATTGCATGGCGGTCATCAGAATCAGGATCGCGAAGGGCAGCCATTGCCACGACACGATGACGATGATCGAAAGCAACGGATGCTGGGCCAGCCAGTCCACCGGCTGTGCGCCAAAGAACTTCCAGACTGCGGCGAGGATTCCTGAGACCGGGTGGTAGATCAGGTTCTTCCAGACCAGCGCACTGACGGTCGGCATGATGAAAAACGGCGAGATCAGCATGACGCGGACGATGCCGCGACCGGCGAAGTCCGCAGCCTCCAGCAGTGCGGAAATCAGCACGCCGAGCACTACGCTGATCAGCAGTACGCTACCGACCAGCAGCAATGTATTGATCATGCCGGGCATGAAGCCCGCGTCGGTCAGGAAGTAATGAAAGTTCTCCAGCCCGACAAAGCCGTTCTCGCCCGGGTAGAGCAGGTTGTAGCGGATCACCGAGAAGTAGACGGTCATTGACAGCGGCACCAGCATCCACAGCAGCAACAGCGCAACGGACGGGCTGACGAGGAACCAGCTGGGGCCGAACCGGCGCGGCTTGCGCATGTTTGGCTCACTTGCCGTATCGGTGATAGGCGCCTTGGGCAAGGCTGTGGAGGTAGTAGCCATGGTCGTGCTCCGGCTGAAGGAAGGCCGATGAGGGCTCAGCGAGCCCTCGTTGGGAGTAGCGGCTGCCTACTTGAGATGCCTACTTTGGATAACCGGCGCGTTTCATTTCACGCGTGGTCGATTGCTGCACGGCGGTGAGCATCTGCTCGACTGGCATCTGGCCAGTGAGCGCGGCGGAGAACATCTTGCCGACCTGGGTGCCAATGGCCTGGAACTCGGGAATGGTCACCAGCTGAATCCCCACATAAGGCACCGGCTTGGCAGACGGCGACGCCGGATCAGCCTGCTTCAGCGATTCCAGGGTGATCTTGGCGAAGGGCGCGGCGGCCATGTATTCGTCGCTATAGGTAGATTCGCGAGTGCCCGGCGGTACGTTGGCGACGCCGTCGGTCTCAGCGACCAGCTTTGCGTAATCCTGCGAAGTGGCCCAGGCCGCGAAGATCTTGGCGGCGTCTTTCTTTTGCGAGCTGGTTGGAATGGCCAGTGCCCAGGAGTAAAGCCAGGCCGAACCTTTATCGGTGGCTTGCTGCGGCGCGAAGGTGAAACCGACTTTGTCCGCAACCTTGCTTTGCGACGTATCGGTGACGAACGAGCCGGCCACGGTGGCATCTACCCACATGGCGCACTTGCCGCTGTTGAACAGCGCCAGGTTTTCGTTGAAGCCGTTGCTTGAGGCGCCCGGTGGGCCGTACTTGCTCAACAGGTCCACATAGAAGTTGGCGGCCTTGGTCCATTCGGGACCGTCGAACTCGGGTTGCCACTTCTCGTCGAACCAGCGCGCGCCGAATGAGTTGGCAACGGTCGTCACCAGCGCCATGTTCTCGCCCCAGCCGGCCTTGCCGCGCAGGCAGATGCCGTATTGGTCTTCGCCAGGCTTGTGCAGCTTTTCGGCGAACCCGGCCATTTGCGTCCAGGTGGGATGTTCAGGCATGTCCAGGCCCGCCTGCTCGAACAGGTCGGTGCGGTAGTAGGTCATGGAGCTTTCGGCATAGAACGGCAGGGCATAGAGCGTCCCGTCGACCGACAGGCCCTCGCGTACCGAGGGGAAGATGTCGTCCAGATCGTAGCCATCGGGAAGGTCCTTCATCGGAGCCAGCCAGCCCTTGTCGCCCCACAGTGACGCTTCGTACATGCCGATGGTGAGCACGTCGAACTGGCCACCATCGGTGGCGATATCGGTGGTCAGGCGTTGGCGCAGCACGTTCTCTTCGAGCACCACCCAGTTGAGCTTGATGTCGGGATTCTGCTGTTCGAAGGTCTTGGAGAGGCGCTGCATGCGGATCATGTCCGCGTTGTTGACGGTGGCAACGGTGAGGGTTTCGGCGGCCTGGGCCAGCGCAATCGAGGCCATGCAGGCGGTACCGAGCAGCAAGCTGAATGCTTTCATTCGTGGACTCCTCTTCCAGAGCAGGGCCTGGAAGCACTTATTGTTTTTGTTGTTACCCGCGTACTGCGCTACGAGCGTCTGGCAGGCATTACAACGCCGGCAGTGGCTGCGCGACAAAGCCGTGACTGCACTCGCTTCGATACTTTTTTGCACTCGCTTGACCGCAGTGGGCTGCCCGCAGCGGCACCTTCCGGACCTGTTGTAGAGGCTCAAGAACGAGGCTTTGCCACGATCATAAAGACGCGAGTGGAGCAGCGGGCGAGGAACAGGGCGCTGGAGACGCCCGGCCGGAAGCGTATCAGCTGGCCAGGTTCTGCTCGGTCAGGCGTTGTTCGACCAGGCGTCGATAGCGCGATGGGGTCATGCCCTTGAGTTGCCGGAAGCGGCGATTGAAATTGGACAGGTTGTTGAAACCCGATTCGAAGCAGACATCCGTGACCGGCTTGTCCTGATCGAGCAGCAGTTCGCAGGATTTGCTGATGCGCAGGCTGTTGACGAACTCGACGTAGCAGCGCCCGGTGGCGCGCTTGAAGAAGCGCGAGAAGTAGGTGGGTTTCATGCCGAGATGGCTGGCGACTTCCTCCAGGGGCAGCTCGCGCATGTAGTGTTCGAAGATGTAGTTGACCGCCATGTTGGTCCGGTCGGCCTGCTGCTCGTCGCTCAACTGTGCCGAGGTGGAGCCGGAGAGCAGCTGGTAGTCGTCGCACCTGGCAAGCAGCTCGAGCATGATCAGGAAGTAGCCGAGGCGGGTGGCGCCGCGGCTGTCGGCGATCTGCTGCATCAGTTGGCGTGCCTGGGCGATGGTTTGCGGACAGCGAAACTCGATTCCGTAGCGCGAGCGCTCAAGCATCGGCGTGAAGGTCCGCAGCTCGGAGAAGACAGCGTGGCCCGCTTCGAGCATCTCGTCCGTGAAGTTGACCAGCATGTCGCGTTTGGCCACGACCTCGCAGTCCTCGACCTGGCTGATCCAGTTGTGCGGCAGGTGCGGGCCGGTGAGAAACAGGCTGTCCGGGCCGAAATTGCCCACGTAGTCGCCGACGAAGACCTTGCCGGAGCTGGCGACGATCAGATGCAGTTCGTATTCCTTGTGGTTGTGCCAGCGCACCAATGGGCAGGGGAAGCCATGTTCGCGATAGATCAGCGAGTTGCCGTGGTGGTCGTCCATCAGCTCGTAGGACGGGTCGGTAATCTTCAACGCTCTCATGCAGGATCCGTTGTCGTGAAAGGCCACGAAGGGTTATAGCCGCTGAGGGCGCAATGGCCAAACCGGTCAGGCAATTTCGTATCGGTAGGGCAGGTCCGGACCACGCCTGGAACAGGTGATGGCGGCGGCGCTGCTGGCGAAGGCGAGCATGGCCTGCAGTTGCGCAGGTTCCATCTGCGCGAGCCCGCCTGGCGAGTCCAGCTGCTGTTCGGCCAGGTAGGCGAGCAACGCGGCCTGGAAGGTGTCGCCGGCGCCCACGGTGTCACGCACCGTCACCGCCTGCGCTGCCACGTGCAGCTGGCCGTGCTTGCGGCTGAAGAGCTGTGCGCCTTCGGCACCGCGGGTGAGCACCACCAGCTCGGCGTGATGGTCCAGCCAGCGCTGGGCGATGCTCGCTGGCGCCATGTCTGGATAGAGCAGGGCCAGGTCCTCGTCGCTGACCTTGATCAGATGTGCGCGTTCGGCGAACGCCTCGACCCGCTCGCGCCAACGTTCGAGGCTGGGTTCGACGTTGAGGCGAATGTTCGGATCGAGCGAAATCAGGCGCTGGGCATGCTCGCGATGCAGCAACGCCAGCAGCGTATCGGCAATTGGCGGCGTCACTAGCGAATAGGAACCGAAATGGATGCCACGAATGTCTGCCGGCAGCGGCTGCAGCTGTTCGGTGTGCAACAGGCGATCGGCACAGCCTTCGCCGCGAAAGCTGTAGACCGGACTGCCATCGGCACCGATGGCGACCATCGCCAGCGTTGTCGGCGCATCGAAGATGGCGAGGTGCTCGGTGGCGACGCCTTCTTCCTGCAGCAGCTCTAGCAGGCGCTGACCGAAATGATCGCGCGAGAGCCCACCGAGCAGCGCGGCCTGCGCGCCCAACCGGGCCAGCCCGACGGCGACGTTGAACGGCGAGCCACCTGCGACGGCTTCCAGATTCAGGCGACTGCAGCTGCCTGTCGAGGCCGCGAACACATCGAAAAGTGCTTCACCACAGACGAGGTA
>DNMQ01000479.1 GCA_003488145.1 Pseudomonas sp. | reverse complement strand
AAGCACCTGGAGATCAGCTGCTCGTCCTGAGGCGAAAATCAGTATCGCGCCGGGGCCGGCGCTGATGGATAAGGCACCTTCTCCGCTTGGGCGGAGATGCGCTCTTGCGGCGCTACAGGCCCGCGAGCATACCGGCAGCTACTCGCCCAGCGGCAGCAGCACGCGGAACAGCGAGCCCTGGCCTTCCTCGCTCTGCACCTGAATGCGGCCGTTGTGCGCACGGACGATCTGGTCGGCGATGAACAGGCCCAGTCCCAGACCGGCGCTGCTTTCGCTGCCTTCGGCACGTTCGAACTGGCAGAAGATGCGCTCCAGACTCTGCGGGCTGATGCCGATGCCGTGGTCGCGCACCTCGATGCAGGCGCCGTCTGCACACGACACGACACTGACGTGCACCGGCTTGCCAGCCCCGTAGCGCATGGCATTTGTCAGCAGGTTGGCCAGCACCTGTTCGATACGGAAGGCGTCCCAAACACCGATAATCGGCTCATTTCGCTCCAGCCGCAGTTCGCAGCCACAGGCTTCCATCTGCGCCGCAAAGCTCTCCACGACGTTGCCCACCAGCTGCGCGAGGTCGGTGCGGCTCGGGCGGATCGATAACTTGCCGGTACGGATGCGCGAGACATCGAGCATGTCGTCGATCAGGCGGATCAGGCTCTGAATCTGCCGCTCGTCCTTGTCCACCATGTTGCGCAGGCGCTCTTCGCTGAAGGCCTCGAGGTTGTTGCGACTGAGCTGCAGCTTGCGCAGCTGCACCTCGAGAATCAGGGTGTTGAGCGGCGTTTTCAGCTCGTGGGAGACGATCGACATGAAGTCATCGCGCATGCGCACGGCGCCCTCCAGCTCGGCCTGGGTGCTGCGCAGTTCGTCGAGCAGCACTTCCTGCTCACGACGGCTCCGTTCCAGGGCCTCCAGCTGGCGCGCCAGGCGCTTGCGCCCGCGATAAAGATCGACGAACACACTGACCTTGCTGCGCACCGCGTGGGCATCCAGCGGCTTCTGCATGAAATCCACCGCGCCGCTCTCGTAACCCTTGAAGGCATAGTTGAGCTCACGGCCGGCGGCGCTGACGAAGACGATGGGGATCTGCTTGGTGCGCTCGGTGCCGCGCATCAGCTCGGCCAACTGGAAACCATCCATGCCCGGCATCTGCACGTCGAGGATTGCCAGCGCGAACTCGTGCCGCAGCAACAGCTCCAGCGCCTGCTCGGCCGATTCGGCCTGATGAACCCGTATGCCGGGCGCCTGCAACAGCGCATCCAGAGCCAGCAGGTTCTCCGGCAGGTCATCGACGATCAGCAGATTCACCTCGTCGGTACGATCGGGCATGGTCACTCCAATTCTCGCAACAATCGGTGAATGTCGCGTAGGGGCAAGATGTAATCCGGCGCGAAGCGCCGCAGAGCGGCGCGAGGCATGGTTGGTACGGCCGCTTCGGCGGGGTCCTGAATCACGGTCAGCCCGCCGCCGCGGTGAATCGCCTCGAGGCCGGCGGCGCCGTCCTCGTTGGCGCCGGTCAGCAGGAAACCCGCAACCTGCGGTCCCCAGGCATCGGCCGCCGATTCGAACAGCACGTCGATCGACGGACGGGAAAAATGCACCGCATCGTCCTGGCTCAGGGACAGGCTGCGGTCGCTCTCGACCAGCAGGTGGTAGCCGGGTGCGGCAAAGTACAGCATTCCGCAGCGTAACTGGTCCTTGTCGTCGGCTTCCTTGACCAGCAGCCGGGTTCTGCGTCCGAATATCTCGGCCAGATGCGTCGGGCCATTGGCCGGCACGTGCTGGACCACCAGGATCGGCAAGCGAAAACCGCTCGGCAGGCCTTCGAGCACTATCCCCAGTGCTTCGAGTCCACCTGCCGAGGCGCCGATCACCACGGCCTCTATCGGCGGCTGGCGGCGGATCTGCAGAATCGCCTGCGCGGAGCTGCTCATGACTTGCGGAAGATCCTTTCCGATTTGTTGAACGGCTCGTAGCAACCGGCGTAGCCGGAGAACTCGACCGTTTCCTTGCTCCCCAGACCAAGAAATCCGCGGTGGCAGAGCGATTCGTGGAACAGACCGAAGGCGCGGTCCTGCAGCGGCTTGTTGAAATAGATCAGCACGTTGCGGCAGGAGATCAAATGCGTTTCGGAAAATACGCTATCGGTTGCCAGGCTATGGTCGGCAAACGTAACCGTTTCTTTCAGCGACTTGTCCATGATCGCCGAGTCGTACGCCGCGGTGTAGTAGTCGGAAAAACTGCGCGTGCCGCCGGCCTGCTGGTAGTTCGCCGTGTACTGGCGCAGGTGGTCGATGGCGAAGATGCCCTGGCGCGCCTGCTCCAGCGAGCGCGGGTTGATGTCGGTGGCGTAGATGATCGAGCGCTCGAGCAGCCCCTCTTCCTTGAGCAGGATGGCCATCGAGTAGACCTCTTCGCCGGTGCTGCAGCCGGCAATCCAGATCTTCAGCGACGGATAGGTGCGCAGCACCGGCACCACCTGTTCCCGCAGCGCGCGGAAATAGCCGGGATCGCGGAACATCTCGCTGACCGGGATGGTGAGGTACTGCAGCAGATCCATGAAGGCCTGCGGGTCGTAGAGGATCTTGCGCTGCAGGGCCGAGATGCTCTCGCACTGCAACTGCTTCAACGCCAGCAATACCCGGCGCTTGAGCGAAGCGCCGGAGTAGTCACGGAAGTCATAGCTGTACTTGAGGTAGATCGCTTCGATCAGCAGCTTGAGTTCGATCTCGACGTTACGGTCGCCCATTTCACAGCAGCTCCACTTTCGGCAGCCAGACGCGGATCAGCGAAAACAGCCGGTCGAGGTCGATGGGTTTGGCCAGGTAATCATTGGCGCCCGAACGCAGGCAGCGGTCCTGGTCATCCTTCATCGCCTTGGCGGTCACCGCGATGATCGGCAGCTTGGCGAAGCGGGCATCCTTGCGGATTTCCTGCATGGCGGTGAAGCCATCCATCTCCGGCATCATGATGTCCATCAGCACCAGGTCGATGCCGGCATCGTGCTGCAGCTTGTCGATGGCCTCCAGGCCGTTGCGGGCGATCTCCACCAGCGCGCCCTTCTGCTCCAACGCGCTGGTCAGGGCGAAGACGTTGCGCACGTCGTCGTCCACCACCAGGATCTTGCGGCCCTCGAAGGCCTTCTCGCGGCTGCGCGCGCTTTTCAGCATCTTCTGCCGCTCCGGCGGCATGTCCGACTCGACCTTGTGCAGGAACAGCGTCACCTCGTCGAGCAGACGCTCCGGCGAGCGCGCGCCCTTGATGATGATCGAGCGCGAGTACTTGAGCAGCGCCGCCTCCTCGTCGCGGGTCAGGTTGCGCCCGGTGTAGACGATCACCGGCGGGAAGGAGCAGATGTCCTCCTTGGCCATGCGCTCGAGCAGTTCGCTGCCGTCCATGTCGGGCAGCTTGAGGTCGATGATCATGCAGTCGAACACCGTGTCGCGCAGCAGTTCGAGCGCCTGGGCACCGAACTCGACGGCGGTGATCTCGACGTCGACGTCCTCGATCAGCCGCGACATGCTCTCGCGCTGCAGCGCGTCGTCCTCGACCAGCAGGATGCGCTTGACCTTCTGCGCCAGCTTGGCCTCCAGCCGGCTGAAGACGTCCTTGAGTTCTTCGCGGGTGGTGGGTTTCATCGCATAGCCCACCGCGCCCATCTGCAGGGCAGCTTCCTTGCGATCCTCCACCGATACCACATGCACCGGGATATGCCGGGTCGCGGGATTTTCCTTGAGCCGTTCGAGCACCGTCAGACCGGAGTGATCCGGCAGGCGCATGTCGAGCAGGATCGCGTCCGGCTTGTACTGCAGTGCGGTATCGAAGCCGTCGTCGGCGTTCTGCGACAGTAGACAGCTGTACTGCAGTTCATGCGCAAGATCGTGGAGGATGCGCGCGAACTGCGGCTCGTCCTCGATCACCAGCACGCAGCGCTCCTTGAACGGGAATCTGTCGCGGTCATCGGCCAGGCGCTGCGGTACCGCGGCGGCACGATTGAGCAACTCTCGCTCGTCGGGACGCGCCGGTGCTTTGCTCGGCACAAGCGCCGGTTTGCTGCTCGGCTCCGGCTGGCGACTCGGCTCCTGCACCACCGGCGCGGCGACGAGCGCTTCGCTGTAGTTCTGCGGCACGACCAGGGTAAAGGTGCTGCCGGCGCCCGGCTGGCTCTGCACTTCGATTTCTCCGCCGAGCAGATTCGCCAGCTCGCGGGAGATCGACAGGCCCAGACCGGTGCCACCGTAACGGCGGTTGGTGGTGCCGTCGGCCTGGCGGAATGCCTCGAAGATCGCCGCCTGCTGCTCCTGGGCAATGCCGATGCCGGTGTCGCGCACGGCGAAGGCCAGCAGGTCGTCGTCGCGCGGTTCGACGCGCAGCGTCACCGAGCCTTTCTCGGTGAACTTGAAGGCATTGGCCAGCAGGTTCTTGATGATCTGCTCCAGGCGCTGGCGATCGCTGAACAGGCTGGCCGGCAGGTCATCGGCAAGCTCCACGCTGAACTGCAGGGATTTCTCCATGGCCAGCGGCAGGAACAGATTCTTCATGCCGTCGACCAGGCGGGTGAGGATGGTCAACTCGGGATGCACCTCGAGCTTGCCGGCTTCCACCTTGGAGATGTCGAGGATGTCGTTGATCAGGGTGAGCAGATCGTTGCCCGCCGAATAGATGGAGCGGGCGAACTGCACCTGATCGTCGCTGAGGTTGCCCTCGGGGTTGTCGGCCAGCAGCTTGGCCAGGATCAGCGAGCTGTTCAGTGGCGTGCGCAGCTCGTGGGACATGTTGGCAAGGAATTCCGACTTGTAGCGGCTGGCGCGCTGCAATTCGTCAGCGCGCTGTTCGAGCATCAGCTGTACCTCGTTCAGGCGCTGATTCTTCTCGTCCATCTGGTCGCGCTGGCGGGCCAGCTCTTCGGTCTGCTCGGCCAACTGCTCGTTGGTCTGCTCCAGCTCGGCCTGCTGCTCTTCCATGTGCGCCTGGGACTCGCGCAGGGCGTTGGATTGTTCTTCCAGCTCCTCGTTGGCGGCACGTAGCTCTTCCTGCTGCACCTGCAGCTCCTCGTTGAGCTGCTGGGTTTCGGCGAGCACCTTCTGCAGGCGCTGACGATAGCGCGCTGCCTCGATGGCCGAACCGATGCTGGGGACGATGCGCCGCAGCAGCTCGCTGTCCTGCTCGCGCAGCGGCCGCAGGAAGCCCAGCTCGACCACACCGTTGAGCATGCCGCTGTCTTCCACCGGCACGATGAGTACCGAGCGCGGCGCCGTGTTGCCCAGCCCCGAGGTCACCTTGAGGTAATCCGCCGGCAGGTCTTCGAGCGCCATTACCCGCCGCTCCAGCGCGGCCTGGCCGACCAGACCGTTGCCGATGTCCAGCGTGCGCGCACTCTGCAGATGATCGGGGTCGTAGGCATATTCGGCGACGCGCTGCAGCTTGCCATCCTGCACCACGTAGAGCGCGCCGACCGCCGCATCGATGTAGCGCGAAAGAAAATTCAGCACACCCTGGCCGAGCGCCGGCAGGGCCAGCTCGCCGATGATGGAGTCGCTGAGCTGGGTCTGCCCGGTGCGGTACCAGGCCTGCTGCTCAAGCGCCTCGGCATGCGCCTGCTGGCGCTGCAGCGACTGCGAGTAGCTCTCCGACAGCGAGGTCAGGTCACGACGACCGAGGTATACCAGCAGGCCGCTGAAGATCAGGCTGAACAGCAGAAAGCCGCCGATCAGGGCGGTGGTGACCACCTCCGATACATCGGTGCGCTCGCTGCGCAGCTGGCGTTCGCGGGCGATGAAATCGTTGAGCAGGCGGCGCTGATCCTCCTTCAGCTCAAGCCCACGCTTGCTCTGCACGTCCTCGACGACGGACTGCCCCTGAGCACGTTGTGCGATCAGATCCTCGGCAAAGACCAGCCATTGGCTATGCAGCATGGCGATGCGCTCGACGCGCTCGAGCTGCTCGGCATCATCGGACGAGTAGTCGCGCATCAGCTCAAGCTGCTCTTCGAACAGCGGCCGCTCGCGCTCGTAGGGCTCGAGAAAGCGCGTCTCGCCGGCGATCAGGTAGCCGCGCATCGATGACTCGATGTCGTTAAGCATCTTCTGCGATTCGTGGGCATAGGCCACGCCCTGAACGGAACGCTCGACCCATTGGCCCACGCTCAGCAGGTAATAGACGATTGCACTGAAGAAGAAGGCGCTGAGAAAGCCGAAACCCAGTGGCACGGCCACATTGCGGTTGAGAATCCGCCTGAAATTGCTCTGATCGATGAAGGACTCGCTCATTGGTTTCCTTTCCGTATACCCGACGCGGGCAGCTGGGCGCAGGCGTCACCCACGGGCGATCGCACACGGTTAGCGGCGTTTTCTTGAGTGTTTCGCGCGTGATTGGTTCCGTAGCGCAGGAAGCGCGACTCTACACGGCCAGGGGAGGGAGTTCAAAAGCAGCCCGGTCGACCGGGCCGCTGACCATCAACGACGAGCGATGATCCAGACCGCGTGGATGATGCCGGGGATGTAGCCGAGCAGGGTGAGCAGGATGTTGAGCCAGAACGCGCCGGCGAAACCTACCTGGAGAAACACGCCAAGCGGTGGCAGCAGTATCGCGATAATGATGCGGATGAGGTCCATCATGGTCTCCGTCAGGTAAGTGTGGCCATATGCGGCTTACCTGAATCGACCGGAACAGCGCAGAGGGGTTCCTTCCACGCTGCTGGCGGAGCGCCGCTGCCGAGGGGCAGCGGGCTGAAGTCCGAGGGCGACCGGATAAGCCGCCGAGGGCATCGGTTAGATGCACGGAGGGGAGAGACGCAGCCCGTCTTTCACGTGGGCACCGTTGCGTCATGCCGCTTCGCCTTTTGAGCCAAGGGGCGGCGCCAAGCGTATCGCTTAGCCTGCTAACAATCTCAGACGAAAGGCGTAGACGCCATTGGCCATTGGTCGATAGCCGCGCATTTCGCTCGGGCTCATCCGAACTCCCCCATGCCCGCACGGGTCGTCTAAGCAGACCGCGGGCCGCCGAGCGCGACCGCCAACTGCAACGATCAGAGGACTTCTCATGCCAGAACCAATCGCGGTGATCTGCGGCGCAACCGCTGGCGTCGGCCGCGCGACCGCCGAGGCCTTTGCCACGGCCGGCTACCGGGTCGCGCTGATCGCCCGGGGGGAACAGGGCCTGCGTGACACCCGCGATCAACTCGAAGCACTGGGCGCGACGGTGCTGGCGATTTCCGCCGATGTCGCCGATGCCAAGGCGCTGGATGCCGCGGCCAGCCGCATCGAGTCGGAACTGGGGCCGATCGATGTCTGGGTGAACGCGGCGATGGCGACAGTGTTCGGCCCCTTCGCGTCCCTGACCGCCGAGGAAATCCGCCGCGTCACCGAGGTGACCTACCTCGGCAGCGTGCACGGCACCCTGACCGCGCTGCGCCACATGCGCCCACGCAACAGAGGCACCATCGTCCAGGTCGGCTCGGCACTGGCCTACCGCGCTATCCCCCTGCAATCGGCCTATTGCGGAGCCAAGTTCGCCATTCGCGGCTTTATCGATTCGCTGCGTTGCGAGCTGATCCACGACAACAGCGCCATTCGCCTGAGCATGGTTCAGCTGCCGGCGCACAACACCCCGCAGTTCGATTGGGCACGCAACAAGATCGGCTGGCGCGCGCAGCCGGTGCCGCCGATCCACACACCGGAAGTCGCGGCGCGGGCCATCCTCCGAGCGGCGCGTGAAGCACCCCGGGAGCTGTGGGTCGGCACGGCCAGCCTGAAGGCGATCATCGGCACGCTGTTCATGCCCGGCCTGCTCGATCGCATGCTCGCGCGGCAGGCCTGGGACGGACAGCTGGTGCCCGAACGCGTGGCGGAAAACCGCCCGGACAACCTGTTCGAGCCAGTCGAAGGCCTGCACTCGACCGACGGCCGCTTCGGCGATCAGGCGCAGTCACATGCGCTGACCATCAGCGCGGCGAACGTAGGCAAGCTAGCCCTGAGCGCCGGCGCCCTGCTGGCACTGGGTGCGGGTTGGGCATTGGGCCGAGGCCGACGCTAGCGCTCAGGCGGCCGCGGCGAACGCTTGCGACGGATGTTGAGCCAGGACAGCACGGCCAGCGCCAACATCGCACCGGTCATGTTGTAGTTGCCGATGGCAGCATAGCCGACGGCCGCCAGCGAGCAGGCGGCGAAGCCGATCCAGCGCACGGCGCCCATCATCTTCTCCACGGTCTTGCTGCGCGGCGCGGGCATCAGCGCAGCCCATCCTGCCGGCTTCTCGATACGGGCGCGGAGCGCTTGTCGGGGCAAGGAATCATCGGCATATCTCCTCGTTCTGCAGGCGACGGACAACCATCCCTCTGCACCTGTGAGGTGTTAACACCGAGCAGAGTTCAGCGATTGCGCCGCACCGCGACACACTCGCGCAGCAATCGGCGCGCGAGCAGCCGTCGTCTACGCTGAAATGACCGGCAGTATCCTGCACTGCCCGAGGAGAGCGCCATGCTCCGCTCCATGCGCCTGCTGCGCTGGTCGCTGGCCTTGCTGCTGTTGCTGGCTGGCCCCGCACTGGCTGCGGCGCCGGTCACGCTGCTGCGGGTCGACGGCGCCATCGGCCCGGCCAGCGCCGACTACCTGCTGCGCGGCCTCAAACATGCCCGTGACGAGGGGGCACAGCTGGTAGTGCTGGAATTGGACACCCCCGGCGGGCTGGACACGTCGATGCGCGCGATCATCAAGGCGATCCTCGCCAGCCCGATCCCAGTCGCCACCTACGTCACCCCCAGTGGCGCCCGGGCGGCCAGCGCCGGCACCTACATGCTCTACGCCAGCCATGTCGCGGCGATGGCGCCGGGCACCAACCTTGGCGCGGCGACGCCGGTGCAGATCGGTGGCATGCCCGGTGCGCCGCCCGAGCAGCCGCAAGGCGAGCAGAACGAGCCATCCAAGCCACCCGGCGACGCCATGAGCCGCAAACAGGTCAATGACGCGGCGGCCTACATTCGCGGCCTCGCCCAGTTGCGCGGGCGCAATGCCGAGTGGGCCGAGCAGGCCGTGCGCGAGGCGGTCAGCCTGTCGGCGAGCGAAGCGCTGGAACAGAAGGTGATCGACTACCTGGCGCGCGATGTTGCCGACCTGCTGCGCCAGCTCGACGGCAAAACCCTCGCCACCGTCGAGGGTGACGCCACGCTGAGCACCGCCGACGCCCCGCTCATCGAGCACGCACCCGACTGGCGGGTACGCCTGCTGGCGGTGATCACCAACCCCAGCGTGGCGCTGATCCTGATGATGATCGGCATCTACGGGCTGATCCTCGAATTCTCCAACCCCGGCATCGGCGCCGGCGGCGTGCTCGGCGGCATCTGCCTGATCCTGGCGCTGTATTCGCTGCAGCTGTTACCAGTGAACTACGCCGGCGTGGCGCTGATCCTGCTCGGCATCGCCTTCATGGTCGCCGAAGCGTTTCTGCCGAGCTTCGGCGTACTCGGCATCGGCGGCGTGGCCGCGTTCGTCGCTGGCGCGGTGATCCTGATCGATACTGAAGTGCCCGGTTTCGGCATTCCGCTGAGTTTGATCGTGCCGTTGGGCATGGCCAGCGCGCTGTTGGTGTTCGGCATCGTCGCCATGGCGCTGAAGGCGCGGCGGCAGCGCCTGGTCAGCGGCGACAGCGTACTGATCGGCAGCGTGGTACTGGTCGACGCGGTGCCGCCACAGAACCCGCACAGCGGCTGGGTGCATCTGCACGGCGAGAACTGGCAGGTGCGCAGCGCCTTACCGCTGCAGGTCGGCCAGCAAGTACGGGTGATCGCCCGACACGGCCTGCAACTGGAGGTCACCGCACAGCCATCCACCCATCGAGAGGAGCTGAACCATGGGCTATGAAATGAGTTTTCTGGTGTTGCTGGTGCTGCTGTTCGGCCTGCTGACTTCGACCTTTCGCATCCTGCGCGAATACGAGCGCGGCGTGGTGTTCATGCTCGGCCGCTTCTGGAAGGTCAAGGGACCAGGGTTGATCCTGGTGATTCCTGGCATCCAGCAGATGGTACGGGTCGATCTGCGCACACTGGTACTCGACGTGCCGACCCAGGACGTGATCTCCCGCGACAACGTCTCGGTGAAGGTCAACGCGGTGGTGTATTACCGCGTGCTGGATGCGCAAAAGGCGATCATCGAGGTCGAGGACTACCACTCGGCCACCAGCCAGCTGGCGCAAACCACCCTGCGTGCGGTGCTCGGCAAGCACGAACTGGACGACATGCTGGCCGAGCGCGAGCGGCTCAACAGCGATATCCAGCAGGTACTGGATGCGCAGACCGACGCCTGGGGGATCAAAGTGGCCAACGTCGAGATCAAGCACGTCGACCTCGATGAATCGATGATCCGCGCCATCGCCCGCCAGGCCGAGGCGGAACGCGAGCGGCGGGCCAAGGTCATTCATGCAGAGGGCGAACTGCAGGCGTCGGAGAAACTGATGCAGGCCGCCGAGATGCTCGGCCGGCAATCGGGCGCCATGCAGCTGCGCTACATGCAGACACTGAGCAACATCGCCGGTGACAAGAGCTCTACCATCGTCTTCCCGCTGCCCATCGAGCTGCTGCAGGGGATCAAGAACCTCGACAGGAAACCCTGAGTGCACATATTCCCCACGTTTCACCGACCACTGCGCCTGCTGCTGATCACCTTGCTTGCCTCGGCGCTGGGCGCCTGCGCGGCATTTTCACCGCGCGACCCGCTCAATGTTCAGGTCGCCGGCATCCAGCCGCTGCAAGGCGAAGGGCTGGAGGTGCGCTTCATGGTCAAGCTGCGCCTGCAGAACCCCAACGACGGCGCCATCGACTACAACGGCGTCGCGCTGGACCTTGAGGTCAACGGTCGCCGGCTGGCCAGCGGCGTCAGCGACCAGCGCGGTACGGTGCCGCGTTTTGGCGAGAGCGTACTCAGCGTGCCGGTGACCATTTCCGCCTTCTCGGCCGCGCGCCAGGCACTGGGACTGGCGGAACACATCGGGCTCGACGAAGTGCCCTACGTGTTGCGTGGCAAGCTTGCCGGCGGCCTGTTCGGCACCCAGCGCTTCGTCGAGAAGGGCACATTCGACTTGTCGCCGGTAACAGGTTCTCCCTACCAGCGCCGCTGAGTCATACGATCACCACCAAAAACCATAAGGATTCCCTAGGCGCTGCACGAGCGGCGCCTGTGCTTCCTCGACGCGCTAAAAATCTCCTCCTATCGCCTCTGATTCTGCTTATAGCCTGAAATAGCGGTGTGTGCATGCGGAACCCCTTCGACTTTCAGCGACATTGACAACGACGTGCTCATCGTCATAATCCCTGCAGTCATATGACAACTGACGTCATTAGACTTGCCGATCAGGCATAGACCACCGCCCCCACGGTGGCCACACCGGGGCGGCCCATCAAGCAAGGGAGCACAACAATAATGACCCCACGCACACCCTCGTCCGTCGCACTGTTCGCGGGCGGCTGCATGACCCTCGCATCGCTCGGCTTCACTGCCGGCGCCCAAGCCGAAGGCTTCGTCGAAGATGCGAACTTTTCGTTGAACCTGCGCAACTTCTATATCAACCGCAATTTCGTCGACTCCGACTACCCACAGAGCAAGGGCGAAGAGTGGACGCAGAGCTTCATCCTCAATTTCCAATCCGGCTACACGCCCGGCCCGGTGGGCTTCGGCGTCGACGCGCTGGGCCTGCTGGCGGTCAAGCTGGATGGCGGTGGCGGTACCTATGGCACTGGCCTGCTGCCGGTGCATGGCGCACCCGGCGATCGGCATCCGCCGGATGACTTCGCGCGCCTGGCAGTCGCGGCGAAGGCCAAGTTCTCCGAAACCGAGGTGCGCGTCGGTGAATGGATGGTGGTACTGCCGATCCTGCGTTCGGACGACGGTCGCTCGCTGCCGCAGACCTTCCAGGGCGGCATGATCACCTCCAAGGAAATCAAGGGTCTGTCGCTCTACGGCGGGCAGATGCGGCAGAACAGCCCGCGCGACGACGGCAGCATGGACGACATGTCCCTGCAAGGCTTCGGCGGCGTCACTTCAGATCGCTTCAACTTCGTCGGCGGTGAGTACGAACTGGGCGCGAAGACCAAGGTCGGCGCCTGGCATGCTCGCCTGGAAGACATCTACCAGCAGAACTACTTCCAGCTGCTGCACACCCAGCCGCTCGGCGAAGACGTGGCGCTGACCGCCAACCTCGGCTACTTCACCGGCAAGGAAGAAGGCAGTGCGCTGGCTGGCGATCTGGACAACAAGACCTACTCCGGCCTGTTCGGCCTGCAGGTCGGTGGCAACACCTTCTATGTCGGTCTGCAGAAGGTCAGCGGCGACAACGGCTGGATGCGCGTCAACGGCACCAGCGGCGGTACCCTCGCCAACGACTCGTTCAACTCCGCCTACGACAACGCCAACGAGCGTTCCTGGCAGCTGCGCCACGACTACAACTTCGCCGGCATGGGCGTTCCGGGCCTGACCATCATGAACCGCTACATCAGTGGCGATCAGATCGAGGCCGGTGGCGTGGACGATGGCAAGGAATGGGGCCGCGAGTCCGAGCTGGCCTACACGGTGCAGAGCGGGCTGTTCAAGAGCCTCAACATCAAGTGGCGCAACTCCAGCATACGTCGCGACTACAGCTCCACCGAGTTCGACGAGAACCGCCTGATCTTCAACTACCCGTTGTCTCTGCTGTAAGCGGTAGCGCTGTACGCAACCCTCCTCGCTCCGGTTGCGGTAACTCTTTGGCCCGTCAGTTGACGGGCCTTTTTTCGTCTGCCTTCAGCGACGCGTGACGCGCAGGCGGCAGCGGCGCTCCAGTCGCCCGCCCGGCTGCAGCTGCACCACGCCATGCTTGGCCGGGTCCGGCGCATTCAGCGCGTTGTTGCGATGGGACACCGGCTCCACGGCGAAGAAGCCCTGCACGGCCGGCGGCGTATAGACCACCAGATGCGTCATCGACGGGTCCGCCTCAAGCTCAAGCCGCACGCCTGCCGTCGGCCACTGCAAGGTTGCCGTGGCATCCCAACCGGCGAAGCAGTGATCCAGCTCGGGCTCGCCCAGCTCCCGCGTCTGACGGAAGTCCCAGCGTGACGGTATGTCCACCGCCTCGCTCGGCAACTGCTGATCGTCACTCAGCCAGACCTGCTCGGCAGCGAAACGCAGCGTCACGCCTGCATGGCGCGGGAAGTACGGGTGCCAGCCGAGCCCGGCCGGCATCACCCGTTCGCTGCGGTTGATCAGCGCCAGCCGCAGCCAGGCGCCCTGCTCGTCGAGCCCGAGCTCATGCTCCAGCTCGAAGGAGAACGGCCAGTCCTGCCGGGCATCGCCTTCGGCCCGATGCAGCAGTGTCAGCACCAGTCGGTCGGCCTCCTGCGCAGCCAGTGTCCACGACCGCTTCCAGCCCACGCCGTGAATCGGCAAGGCATGCTCCGCGGAATTCAGCCGCAAGCGGTGCGACTCGCCGTCCGCCTGGAACATGCCGCCGCCAACCCGATTGGAGTACGGCGCCAGCACGAAACAACTGGTACGACGCACCTGCTCGCTGCCATCCCAGGGGCGTAGCAGGTCGAAATCATCCAGGGCGAAGCGGGTAATTGCGCCGCCCAGCGCCGGGCAGACCGAGAGCCGGAAACCGGCGTGGGCGAGGTGCACTTCATCGAGGGAAGCCATGCGCGCTCCTGATGGTGGCCGCTCAGCCATGGAGCGACGTTGCTTGCGAATGAGGCTGCGATCTCTCGCGTAGACCAACTGCCGCCACCCAGCGGCGCAGTGCCGTAGTCAGACCGGCGTCAGCAGCCGTCCCTCGCGAAGAAAGCTGTCGAGGTTGTCCAGCAGCAGATCCTCCATGGCGCCGCGGGTTTCATGGGTGGCGCTGCCAATGTGCGGCAGCAGCACGACATTGGGCAGCTCGCAGAGAGCCGCCGGCACCCTCGGTTCGTCGGCGAAGACGTCCAGTCCGGCACCGCCGAGCCGGCCCTCCCGCAGTGCCGCGACCAGTGCCGGCTCGTCCACCACCGAACCGCGCGCGACGTTGATCAGGATGCCCTTGGCACCCAGCGCGTCGAGCACGGCCCGGTCGATGAGGTTCTGCGTCTGCGGCCCGCCGGGACAGCTGAGCACGAGAAAGTCCGCCCAGCGCGCGAGTTCCAGCAGGTTCGCTTCGTACTCGTACGGGCTGCCGGCCACCGGCCGACGATTGAGATAACGCACGGTCATGTCGAAGCCCGTCGAGCGCTTGGCCACCGCCTCGCCGATGCGGCCCAGCCCGACGATGCCCAGCCGCTTGCCGCTGACGCGACGGCCGAGTGGGAGGTTAGCCTCGGCCCAGCGCCCCTCGCGAACGAAGCGGTCGCCCAGGGCGAGCTGTCGCGCGCTGTCGATGATCAGGCCGAAGGCCAGATCGGCCACGCATTCGTTGAGCACATCCGGCGTATTGCTCACCGGAATGCCGCGCGCCCTGGCGGCTTCTACGGCGATGGCGTCATGGCCGACGCCAAAACTGCAGATCGCCTTCAACCGGGGCAGCCGTTCGATCAACGAGGCCGGGCAGCCGAAGCGCGCAGAGGTAAGCATGATCTCGATGCGCCCGGCATGCTCGGCGAGCAGCGTTTCGGCGTCGCCCTGCCAGTAGGCCAGCACCTCATGCCCGCTCAGGCGTTGCTGGACTCGCTCGGACAAGGGGCCCATCTGGAGAATGCAGCTCATCGATATTCCTCTGCGCGTTGGCGGGCCGCAGCCCATGGGTTGTTTACAGCACGGTCTGCACCACCCCGCATGCCGCCAGCAGCGGTACCGCTGGCAGTACCCAGCGCGAACGCCAGGCCAGCAGCAGCACCAGCAGCAAGCCGGAGAGCATGACCAGGCACAGCCAGATGACCGTGCCAATCTCGCCGCCCTGGCTGTTGACGCCGAGCCACAGCGCGAAGCCAAAGCAGCCAACGGCCAGCGAACGGATGATGGCCGGGCCCGGCAGGCGCGTATCGGCGCGCAGCAGCGCACCACGGTGGCGGTTCATGGTCAGGCAGAGCAGCGTCATGCCCAGGTAGGCCAGCGCGAATGCCAATAGCAGCATGATCAGGCCTCCTGCACACGGGTTGAGCGACCGCGCACCGCAGCGGCAGCCGGCGTTGCGTTCAGGCGCCAGGCGCAGGCCGCACACACCAGTCCCGCGACGATCATGAACAGATCGACCGATGCCAGGGCCCAGTCGCCACGTCCGAGGCTGGCGATCAGGTGGCCATCGGTGGTCAGCGCGTTGATGATCGGCAAGCCGAGCGCGAGCACGGCGCCGAGCAGCAGCTGCTCGCGCAGCAGGCGGCGGCTCTGATGGCGGCGCAGAACGGCCCAGAGCACCGCTAGCAACCAGGCACCGACGAACACCCAGCCTTCGGCCACGGCGCGTTCGGCGAATGTTGCCGGAATCAGACGATTGCCCCACAGCAGCGCCAGGCTGGCCAGCGGCAGGCCGGCAAACACCGAGGCGTTCAGCGCGCGCACCCAGATCACGCTGCGGTCGCCGCGCTGTTCGCGCTTGGCCAGCCAGACCTGCAGCCCGCCGACCAGCATGGCGCAACCGGCAAGCCCCATCAGCAAATAGAGCAGGCGCACCAGCGTGCCGCCGAACTGCGCCATGTGCAGCCCCGCCAGCCAGAGGTAGGCGCGGTAGCCGGTGGATACGTCCTGGCGATTGAGCAGCTCGCCGGTGCCGGCGTCATAGCTGAGGGTGTCCTGCGGCGAGCCGATCCGCGAACGCTCCCGACGACGGACGTCGACCACCGCCGAGGCATCATCGGGATGATGCACGCTGACCCAGCCCGCCTCGCCACCGCCCCACTGCTGGCGCGATTCGGCGATCAGCGCATCGAGGGACACCGGAGCCGGCGGCGGCTGGCCCACCTCTTCGCGCTCGAAGCTGCCCATCACCTCGCCGAAGTACTGCATGACGTTGCCGGAATAGCTCACCTGCGCGGCGGCCGGCATGTAGGACGCGACGAAGATCGCCACGCCGGTGTAGGCCAGCACCAGATGGAACGGAAAACCGACCACGCCGAACAGGTTGTGCGCATCGAGCCAGGCACGCT
Organism: Pseudomonas sp.; assembly: GCA_003488145.1. Taxonomy (GTDB): domain Bacteria; phylum Pseudomonadota; class Gammaproteobacteria; order Pseudomonadales; family Pseudomonadaceae; genus Stutzerimonas. Next base: position 6,771 of record DNMQ01000479.1, on the reverse strand, counting down.
GGCCGTTGGCCTTGGGCCGCAGGGTGAAGAAATCCTTGAAGATGCGCCGGTGGATGATCACCCCCGACACCAGCGCGACGAGCATGAACATGCCGGCCAGGCCGACGATGTACATGCCGATGTCACCGGCGTGCAGGTTGTAGTGCAACTTGAAGAAGAACTCGCCACCCAGCGTTTCCGGCATTGGCTCGGCCTGCGCGCTACGCGGGTCGAAGGCGATGTTGTGGATCGTCTTGGTGGCGTCTACTTCCCAACCGAGTCGCCAGTAAGGCTCGCGCTCGGTCGGGCCGTGCATCCAGAAGGCATGCAACTCGTCGCTGACGTTCTGCTGCAACCAGCCACGCACATCGTCCGCACCGAGGCTGGATACCACGCCGTCATGCAGCGCCGGGCGCATCCAGCGGGTGAGTTCCTTGTCGAAGCAGGCGACAGTGCCCGCAAAGATGATCACGAACAGCAGCCAGCTCGGCAGCAGGCCGCCCCAGGTGTGCAAACCGGCCATGCTTTGGCGCAGCTTCATGGACGAACCCTCCAGTCGCCGGAAAAGAACGCGGCCAGACACAGCACCGCGGTCACACCGACGATCAACAGCCATACCCGCGTGGCACTGCGGTCGGCGAACACGTAGATCACCACCGCCGTCCACACGGCAAAGCTGGCGAGACTGGAAAACACCACACGATCAGGCCGCGCCAGCGGCAGGTAGACCGCCAGAAAGGCGGTCACCGCGTAGGCGACCGCATAGCCGCCGACCAGCGCCGCAAGCACACGCGACGCGATGTTCCAGCGATTGATGGATGCGTTGCGACTCACCTCGAATCCTCCCTTGCAGGCCGGCAAGCGGCGCGTGGCTCAGCGACGTTCAAAAGCTGTAGCTCGCGGTCGCCACCACGGTGCGGCGGTTGCCGGTGAAGCAGTCGCCACGCGACAGGCAGGTGGTGTAGTAGGTCTCGTCTTCCAGGTTGGTGGCGTTGAGGGTGAACGCCCAGTCCTGGTAGGCGTAGCCAAGCATGGCGTCGAACAGCGTCGTCGACGGCGTCTTGAGGCTGTCGGTGCCATCCCAGCTGGCGCCAACGTAGCGCACACCGGCCCCGGCGCTGAAGCCGGAAATGCCGGCGATGCTGAAGCGGTGCTGCGACCACAGCGAGGCCATGTGCTCGGGCACACTGGCGATGCGCTTGCCCTGCTGGGCAGATGGGCCCTTGACCACTTCGCTGTCGAGGTAGGTGTAGGTGCTGATCAGATCCCAGTTGGAGTTCATCTCCACCAGCCCTTCAAGCTCCAGTCCCTTGACCCGCGCTTCGCCGGCCTGGCTGTTGCTGCCCGGTACCGCCCCAGCTATCTGGCGGTTCTTCTCGCGCAGATCGAACACCGCAGCGGTCAATAGCGTGTTGCTGCCCACAGGCTGGTATTTGACACCAAGCTCCCACTGCTCGCCTTCGAGCGGCTTGTACGACTGCTGCGTGAGCGAGTCGAGACCGATGATCGGCGTGAAGGACTCGCTGTAACTGATGTAAGGCGCGACGCCATTGTCGAACAGATAGGTCAGGCCCACCCGGCCAGTCGCAGCATCGTCCTTCTGCCGGGTGCCCTGCTCTACGCGGGTGTCAGCCCAGTCCTTGCGCAGGCCCAGGGTTGCCAGCCACTTGTCGAGACGGATCTGGTCCTGAACGTAGAGGCCTTGCTGGGCAACGCGCTGCTGCGGAACATCGGAAAGCGTGATGCCGGACGGATCGAACGTGCCGTAGACCGGATCGTAGAGATCCAGCGGGGTGGCGGCCCCGCGAGCGGTCTTGCTATCGGTGACCGAATGCCGGTAGTCGATGCCCACCAGCGTAGTGTGCTGCAGAGCGCCAGTGTCGAATCGCGCCTCGGCCTGGTGATCGGCGCTCCAGATGGTCACCTCAGGTTTGGAGACGTAATAGACACGATTGACGGTTCGATTGTCGGCGTTGAGCACAGGCCCGCGCAGCGGGTCCCAGCCATACATGGTCTGGTAGCTGACCTTGCTCTTCTGCCAGCGCAGGTTCTGCCGCAGCGTCCAAGTGTCGTCGACACGCCAGGCCATCTGCGAGGTCAGTGCTTTCTGCTCGGTGTCATATTCGTCGAAGCCGGGTTCGCTGACGAAGCGCTCGCTGCCAATCTCGCCGTAGGGTGCGCTGAGTACCGTGCCGCGGTGCGGCAGGAAGGAGCTGGTGGTGCCGCTATCGTCTTTCTGCACGTTGGCCATCAGCGTCCATTCGAACTGCTCGTTCGGGCGCCAGGTCAATGACGGCATGAACACCAGACGGTTGTCCTTGGTGTGATCGACCTGGGTCTGGCTGTCGCGCTGGATAGCCACGACGCGATAGAGCAACGTGCCGTCTTCATCCAGCGGACCGGTGCTGTCGAAGGCGATCTGCTTGCGGTCGAAGCTGCCGTACTGCAGCTGCAGCTCGCTCTTCTGTTCCGCCTGCGGACGCTTGCTGACGAAGTTGAGCAAGCCGCCAACCGAACTCTGCCCATAGAGCATGGACGATGGCCCCTTGATCACTTCGACGCGCTCCAGGGTGAACGGGTCGGTGCGCGTGTTGTTGTAGTAGCCAACGCTCTGCTGCAGGCCATCGAGGAAGATGGTCGGGGCAACGCCGCGGATCAGCGCGAAGTCGCCGCGACTGTCCAGGCCATAAGCCTCGCCACGCATGCCGGCGACGTAGCGCAGCGAGTCCTGGATGGTCAGGGAGCCCTGGTCGCGAATGCGGTCGGCGGTGATCACGCTGATCGACTGCGGCGTTTCGATGATCGGTGTGTCGGTCTTGGTGGCGCCAATGCTGCGCTTGGCGACGTACCCTTCGACCGGGCCATTCCCCTGCTCGACTGAACGTGGCGCAGTGATCTGTTGTGCCTCCAGCTCGACCGCTTCCTCAGCGTCGACAGCAAAGCAGGCGACCAGCACCGGCAGGCCCAACACCAGCGGGCGCAACGAAAACGGGGGCGAAGCGACAACGCGACTCATGAGTGCTACCTTGTTGTTTGATGAGAACGCGCATGATATTGATAAATGTTCCTATTTAGAAGATAGCAGTTGCCAATCTCCTACGATTGCAGGCAATAGCACTCGCTGCGAGATCGACGCAGCGGAAACGCTCCGGCTCAGGTAATGGGCGCCGGGTTGAACAGCACGATGTCATTGTGCAGCCGATGGCGCTCTGCCCACGTCTGCTTGCGGCCGCTGGCGACGTCCAGGTAGTAGTGGAACAGCTCCCAGCCGAGTTCCTCGATACTCGCGCGGCCACTGGCGATGCGCCCGGCGTCGATGTCGATCAGGTCCGGCCAACGCTCGGCCAGCTCAGTACGCGTCGCCACCTTGACCACCGGCGCCATCGCCAGGCCGTAGGGCGTGCCGCGACCGGTGGTGAACACGTGCAGGTTCATTCCGGCAGCCAGCTGCAGCGTGCCACAGACGAAGTCGGACGCCGGGGTGGCGCAGAAGATCAGGCCCTTTCGTGCGACCCGCTCGCCCGGCCCGACCACGCCGTTGATGGCACCGCTGCCGGATTTGACGATGGAGCCGAGGGATTTCTCGACGATGTTCGACAGCCCGCCCTTCTTGTTGCCCGGCGTGGTGTTGGCGCTGCGGTCGGCGGCGCCGCGCTCCAGGTAGCGGTCGTACCAGTCCATCTCGGCGATCAGCGCATCGGCCACTTCTGGCGTCTCGGCGCGAGCGGTGAGCATGTACACCGCATCGCGCACCTCGGTGTTCTCGCTGAACATAACCGTGGCACCGGCGCGCACCAGCAGGTCCGCCGCATAGCCCAGCGCCGGGTTGGCGGTGATGCCGGAGAAGGCGTCGCTGCCGCCGCACTGCATGCCGAGGATCAGCTCGCTGGCCGGCACCGTTTCGCGTCGGCGCTCATTTAGCTTTTTCAGCCGCGTTTCGGCCAGCGCCATGATCTGCTCGATCATCTCGCCGAAACCGCTGTTGGACTCCTGCAGGCGGTACAGCCATGGGTCGCGCAGATCCACCGAGGGATCGCCCTCGTGCATCACCTGCTCGGCCTGCAGCTTCTCGCAGCCGAGGCTGATGACCAGCGCCTCGCCGCCCAGGTTGGGGTTGCGCGCCAGGTTGCGCACGGTGCGGATCGGGATGTAGGCGTCGCGGGCGTTGATCGCCACGCCGCAGCCGTAGCTGTGGGTCAGCGCGACCACGTCGTCGACGTTCGGGTACTGGGGCAGCAGCTCGTCGCGGATGCGCTTGAGCGCGTGCTCCAGCACGCCAGTGACGCACTGCACCGTGGTGCTGATGCCGAGAATGTTGCGCGTACCCACCGTGCCATCGGCGTTGCGGTAGCCCTCGAAGGTGTAGCCCTCGAGCGGGTCGAGCCCGGCCGGCACGGCGGTGGCACGCGGCAGGCTGTCCAGCGGCGGTGCGCTGGGCATCCGCAACTGGGTTTCCTTGACCCAGCTGCCACGCTGGATGGGCTCGAGTGCGTAACCGATGATCTGCCCGTAACGCCGCACCGGCTCGTCTATGCCGATGTCGACGAGCGCGACCTTGTGGCTCTGCGGCACGGCCTCGACGGTGACCAACCCGTCCTCGAAGCGCGCACCGACCGGCACGCCGCCGTCGTTGACCACCACGGCGACGTTGTCCGCCCCGTTCAGGCGGATGCAGCGCGGGGAGTCCTGGTGGGGAATCAGTTGCACGGTTTCGCTCATGTCTGCTCCGGTTAGGGTCCGGTTGTTGTTCTGTTACCTCGTAGGGTGGACGGCCGAAGCCGTCCACCACGGGCGCAGCGCGCCTGCAACCGCGGCGTCTCAGCGCACCATGCAGGGCTGCTTGTTGTTGAAGGTCCAGTTGGGGATCAGGTATTGCATGGCGATGGCGTCGTCACGGGCGCCCAGGCCTTTTTCCTTGTACATCGCATGCGCCTTGCGCAAGGCATCCCAGTCCAACTCGACGCCTAGGCCCGGCTTCTGCGGCACCGCGACCTTGCCGCCAACGATCTTCAGCGGCTCGCGGGTCAGGTGCTGGCCGTCCTGCCAGATCCAGTGGGTGTCGATGGCAGTGACGCGGCCCGGCGCGGCGGCGGCGACGTGGGTGAACATCGCCAGCGAGATATCGAAGTGGTTGTTCGAGTGCGAACCCCAGGTCAGGCCAAAGTCGGCGCACATCTGCGCCACGCGCACGGAGCCGGCCATGGTCCAGAAGTGCGGGTCGGCCAGCGGAATGTCCACCGAGTTCAGCTGCACCGTGTGGCTCATCTGCCGCCAGTCGGTAGCGATCATGTTGGTCGCGGTGGGCAGGCCGGTGGCGCGACGGAACTCGGCCATCACTTCGCGACCGGAATAGCCGTTCTCGGCACCACAGGGGTCTTCGGCGTACGCCAGCACGCCGTGCAGGTCGCGACACAGGCCGATGGCCTCATCCAGCGACCAGGCGCCGTTGGGGTCCAGAGTCACGCGGGCGTCGGGGAAGCGCTGGGCCAGGGCGCGGATCGCCTCGACTTCCTCTTCGCCGCGCAGCACCCCGCCCTTGAGCTTGAAGTCCTTGAAGCCGTAGCGCTCGTAGGCCGCCTCGGCCTGGCGGACGATGCGCTCCGGCGTCATGGCCTCCTCGTTGCGCACGCGAAACCAGGCGTCGTCGGCGCCGGATTCGTCACGGTAGCCGAGGTCGGTCTTGTTGCGATCGCCGATGAAGAACAGGTAGCCGAGCATCTCCACTTCGTCGCGCTGCTGGCCTTCGCCGAGCAGCGCGGCGACCGGCACGTCCAGATGCTGGCCGAGCAGGTCGAGCAGTGCCGACTCCAGCGCGGTGACGGCGTGAATAGCGATACGCAGGTCGAAGGTCTGCAGGCCACGGCCACCGGAGTCACGGTCGGCGAAGGCACGGCGCGCTCGGTTGAGCAGCGCGTTGTACTGGCCGATCGGTTCGCCGACCAGCAGTGCGCGGGCGTCTTCAAGGGTTTGGCGGATGGCTTCGCCGCCCGGCACTTCGCCGACGCCGACGTGACCGGCGCTGTCCTTGAGGATGAGGATGTTGCGGGTAAACCAGGGCCCATGGGCGCCGCTGAGGTTCATCAGCATGCTGTCCTGCCCGGCAACGGGCACGACGGTGAGTTCGGTGATGCGGGGCGTGCCCGACATGGCAGTGGTCATGGGTGTCCCTCTGTTGTTCTTGTGGGGATGCGGCGCCCACTGGGGCGCCGTTGCACAGTTTCGCGGCGCGGCCTTTCGACCGGCTTTCACCTCAGCCGATGTAGGTGGTCTTCACCGTGGTGTAGAACTCCTGGGCGTAGCGGCCCTGCTCGCGCGGGCCGTAGGACGAGCCTTTGCGGCCGCCGAACGGCACGTGATAGTCCACCCCGGCGGTGGGCAGGTTGATCATCACCATGCCGGCCTGGGCGTGACGCTTGAAGTGGTTGGCGTACTTCAGCGAGGTGGTGCAGATGCCGGCGGACAGGCCGAACTCGGTGTCGTTGGCCATTGCCAGCGCCTCGTCGTAGTCCTTGACCTTCACCACGTTGGCCACCGGGCCGAAGATCTCTTCGCGGCTGATGCGCATGCCCGGATCGCTGTCGACGAACAGCGTCGGCGCCAGGAAGTAGCCTTCGGTGCCGCACTTGACCCGCTCGCCGCCGCAGGCCAGGCGCGCGCCTTCCTGCTTGCCGATCTCGATGTAGCGCAGGTCCTGCTCCAGCTGGGCCTCGGACACCACCGGACCGACGTCGACGCCCTGCTCCAGCGCCGGGCCGACCTTGATCTTCCTGATGCGCTCGACCATCGCCTCGA
>DNMQ01000068.1:178-7720 GCA_003488145.1 Pseudomonas sp. | reverse complement strand
CTGCTACGGCAACAACAACCGCACCAACATGCTGCGCATTCCGTCCCAGGGCGCGCGGGTCGAATGCCGCGCCGCGGATATCGGCTGCAACCCCTATCTCGGCGCCGCAATGATCCTCGCCGCCGGCCTTGAAGGCATCCGCGAGAAGCTCGAACCGGGCCAGCCGCACCGCGAAAACATGTACGACTACAGCGAAAAGGATGTCGCGGACATGGGCATCGAGACCCTGCCGCGCACCCTCAGCGAAGCCATCGACGCGTTCGAGGCCGATCCGCTGTCGCGCCAGGTGTTCGGCGATGCGATGTATGAAGCCTTCGTCGACTACAAGCGCGACGAATGGAATGCCTACCACACCCATGTTTCCGACTGGGAAATCCAGCGCTACCTGAAATTCTTCTGACTCGATGAAAAGGAGATTCACCATGCAAGCCAATACGTTCAAGCGGGCACTCTGTGCCGGCGCCGTGATCTTTGCAGCCCTTTCGCCTTTTGCCGCGCAGGCCGAGGAAAAGAAAAGCTTCGATATTGCCTGGACCATCTACGCCGGCTGGATGCCATGGAAGTATGCGGATGAGTCGGGAATCATGAAGAAGTGGGCCGACAAGTACGGGATCGAAGTGAACATCACCCAGGTCAACGACTACGTCGAGTCGATCAACCAGTACAGCGCCGGCCAGTTCGACGGCGTGGTCGCCACCAGCATGGATGCGCTGTCGATTCCGGCTGCCGGCGGCATCGATACCACCGCACTGATCGTCGGTGACTATTCCAACGGCAACGACGGGATGGTGATGAAGGACAGCGCCGACCTGAAGAGCCTCAAGGATCAGCAGATCCATCTGGTCGAGCTGTCGGTTTCGCATTACCTGCTGGCCCAGGCGCTCGATAGCGTCGGCATGAGCGAGCGCGACGTACAGGTGGTCAACACCTCGGACGCCGATCTGGTCGCCGCATTCAGTACGGACGAAGTGCGCAATGTCGTGACATGGAACCCGCTGCTCGACGAAGTCGCCGCCACGCCCGGTGCGCACCGCACCTTCGACTCCAGCCAGATACCCGGCCACATCAAGGACCTGACCATCGTCAACAGCGAAACCCTGGCCGACAACCCTGATTTCGGCAAAGCCGTGGTTGGCGCCTGGTATGAGGTGATGGCGATCCTGGAAAGCGACACCGAGGAAGGCGCCAAGGCGCGCGCCTCGCTGGGCCAGGCCTCCGGAACCGATCAGGCCGGGTACGAAAGCCAGCTCAAGGGCATGAAGATGTTCTGGAAGCCTGCCGACTCGCTCGCGTTCATCAACAGCGACGAGGCATATCAGGCCATGGACAGCGTGCGCAAGTTCTCCTTCGACCACGGTCTGCTGGGCGACGGTGCGGACTCGGTAGACTTTATCGGCATCGCCATGCCTGGCGGCAAGTTGATGGGCTCGGATGCCAACGTCAAACTGCGGTTCGATACCACCTACATGCAAATGGCCGCGGACGGAAAACTCTGAGTCTTCAGCGTGACGGGCGCCAAGCGCCCGTATCATCAGCCACGGCGCGCTGTCGCACAGTGGGTTCTGGCTGAGCCACCGCGCATCATCTGAGGCCCCCACATGCGCCGGACCAAAGAAGACGCCGAACAGACCCGTCTGAAGATCATTGCTGCAGCACTGGAATTGTTCAGCCGCAACGGTTACTCGAACACCACGCTGGCGATGATCGCCGACAGCGCCGGCTTCAGCCGCGGCCCGATCTACTGGCATTTCAAAAGCAAGGACGAACTGTACGAAGCGGTCCTGGCCTACTCCCAGGCACCGCTGGAGCAGCTCATCGCCCGCAGCCGAAAGCTGGCCGACGAGCCGCTTGTCGCGCTCGAGCACTTCATCGACGACTGGTTTCGGCTGTTGCTGGAGGACCGCTGGTATCGCCAGTCTTTCGAAATCCTGCTGAACAAGACCGAACTCACGGCACAGATGGCCAGCACATTGAAGCGTGAACGCAAGCTGACCCGCGACATGGTCCAGCTGCTGGAGGCGCTGGTCGAGCGAAGTCAGCAGACGCCTGGCACCGGCAACTGCCAATCCCCACGATCGCTGGCGCTGCTGCTCTATTCAAGTCTGATGGGCATCACCCACACCTGGTTGCTGTCACCCAAGCTGTTTTCACTCAGGGAGCAGACACCCTTCATGGCGAGCAATCTGTTGGCGCTGGTGACGTCGCACGCTCCATCCTCAGTGACTAGCCAAGCAAGCGAGGGCGCTTGAGCTTGCTCAGCAGCGCCGGCCGCAGCGCGGCGGCGTCCAGATCGATGGTATTGATCAGCCCGGTGATCTCGGCGCGGGAAAGCGATAGCCGGCACGGCAAACCGGTAAGCAAAAGCGACTCGCCTGCCGCTTCATCGACTAGCAGCACGCGGATGGTCGAGGGCGAATCCATCCGCGCGCTGAACAGCAGCGGTTCGAAATATTGTTGAACCAGGGCAAATGCCTCCGGTTGCCTGAATCGCTTCATGATGACAACTCCATTTGTCAGGCGGCGGATTCTAGCAGTGGCTTTCGCATCGCTCTGGCTGGCAAGTGCCAACTGCAGCACAACGTGCGTTGACACTGTTTGAGCAAAACTTGCCCTACTGATGTTGCAGGAAGTCGCGAGGGCAGCCTACGCAATGAACTGCAGCCTGACATTCGCCGAATCCTGGCAACATCCGCGCTCGTTTTCCGTACCGCAGAAACGCTGAAGGCCCCGTAATCGGGGCCTTCAGGATTGCAGATGGCGGAAGCGCAGAGATTCGAACTCTGGGAAGGGTCTCCCCTTCGGCGGTTTTCAAGACCGCTGCCTTCAACCACTCGGCCACACTTCCGGATAAAGCGGGCGCAATAGTACCGGATAGAAATACACTGTCAAACACTGATGCTAGGCATCCAACTTGCCTCTGTTATGATCCGGGACAAATCGTCTCAGGCTTGATTTCATCCAAGGAGTGTCGCCATGCACGAACACGAATACGCGCTTAGCCACACGCAGGTCGAACAGCGTGAGGTCAGCAAGGTCCTGCGCAACACCTACGGGCTACTGGCCATGACGCTCGCGTTCAGCGGCCTGGTTGCCTATATGGCCATGCAGGCCAACGCCGCCTACCCGAACATCTTCGTGGTGCTGATCGGCTTCTATGGCCTTTTCTTCCTCACCGCCAAGCTGCGCAACTCGGCATGGGGCCTGGTTTCCACCTTCGCTCTGACCGGATTCATGGGCTACACGCTCGGGCCGATCCTCAATATGTATCTGGGTCTGGCCAATGGCGGTGAGCTGATCAGCTCGGCGTTGTCGATGACAGCCCTGGTGTTCTTCGGACTGTCGGCCTACGTGCTGATCACCCGCAAGGACATGAGCTTCCTCAGTGGCTTCATCACCGCGGGTTTCTTCGTGTTGATCGGCGCCATGCTGGCCGGCTTCTTCTTCCAGATCACCGGGCTGCAACTGGCGATCAGCGCAGGTTTCGTGCTGTTCTCCTCGGCCTGCATCCTGTTCCAGACCAGCGCCATCATCCACGGCGGCGAGCGCAACTACATCATGGCCACCATCGGCCTGTTCGTTTCGCTGTACAACCTGTTCATCAGCCTGCTGCAGCTGCTGGGCATCTTCGGTGGCGACGACTGATCCGGCATCGCCTTGAACGAGCCCGCTTCGGCGGGCTTTTTCATGCCCGCAGCTGGCGTATCATGTCAGCTGTTCTGCCATGGTGCTCCGATGAAATTCGTAATCGCCCTGTTCGCTCCGCCCCATTCACCCGCTGCCCGCCGCGCGTTGCGCTTTGCCGAAGCCGTGCTCGCTGGCGGGCATGAGATCGTCCGGCTGTTCTACTATCAGGATGGCGTGCACAGTGCTTCAGCTAACGTCGTGGCGGCACAGGACGAACTGGACGTGGCGGCTGAATGGAGCCGTTTCGTCAGCGCCAACCAGCTGGACGGCGTGGTCTGCATCGCCGCCGGCCTGCGTCGCGGCGTACTGGATGCCGGCGAAGCGCAGCGCTACCAGCGTCCGGCAGCGAACCTTGCCGCTGGCTGGGAGCTGTCGGGGCTGGGCCAGTTGCATGAAGCCGCGCAGCAGGCCGATCGGCTCGTCTGCTTCGGAGGCCAATGATGGCGCGTTCCATGCTAATCATTAGCCGTCAGGCGCCCTGGGCCGGCCCCTCTGCGCGTGAGGCACTGGATATCGTTTTGGCCGGTGGCGCTTTCGAGCTGCCGCTAGGGCTGCTGTTTCTCGATGACGGCGTGTTCCAGCTTACGAAGGCGCAGCAGGCCGCATCGCTCGAGCAGAAAGACCTGACCGCGAATCTGCAGGCGCTGCCGCTGTTCGGCATCGACAGCCTGTTCGTCGCTCGCCGCAGCCTGGCCGAGCGCAACCTGGACGAATCCTCTCTGACGCTGCCGGTCGAAATCCTCGACGACGCTGGCCTGAGCACCCTGATCAACCGCTATGACCATGTGATCACGATCTGATGGCGACTCTGCATCTGCTTTCCCATTCGCCCTTCAGCGACGGCCGCTTCAACAGCTGCCTGCCGCTACTAGGCGACACCGACGCCCTGCTGCTGGCCGGCGACGCAACCTACGCCCTGACAGCCGGAACCAAACCCGCGACCGAATTGGAGCAACTGCCAGAGCAGGTCGGGCTGTTCGCACTTGAAGAAGACGTGCAGGCCCGGGCACTCGGCATGCTGCCGACGCGCGTGCAATTGCTGGACTACGCGGGCTTCGTCGAACTGACCTGCCGTTACGAACGGATCAACAGCTGGCTATGAGCAGCCTGGTCGTGGATGGGCGCGAGATCGCGCTGGACAAGGACGGCTTTCTGGTCGATCTGAGCGACTGGAACGAAGCCGTTGCCGAAGCGCTGGCGCGCCGTGAAGAGTTGGAGCTGGAAGACGAACATCGGGAAGTGCTTCGGCTGCTGCGCGAGTTCTATGCTGAATTCCAGCTGTCGCCGGCCACACGCCCGCTGATCAAGTACACCGCACTCAAGCTGGGGCCTGAAAAGGGCAACAGCATGCACCTCAACCGCCTGTTCAAGGGCACCCCTGCCAAACTGGCCGCCAAGCTGGCCGGGCTGCCAAAACCGAGCAACTGCCTATGAGCCTCGAAACGCCTGCAGAACATCCTTTCGCCGCCTTCGTGCGCATCCTTGGCAAAGGCAAGCGTGGCGCCCGCGACCTGACACGCGAAGAAGCCCGCGAAGCCATGGGCATGCTGCTCGACGGCAAGGTGGAGGACGCTCAGCTGGGCGCCTTCCTCATGTTGCTGCGACACAAGGAAGAAAGCCCCGACGAGCTGGCGGGCTTTACCCAGGCCGTGCGTGAGCGCGTGCAGGCACCGACTATCCCGGTCGATATCGACTGGCCGACCTATGCCGGCAAGAAGCGCCACCTGCCCTGGTATCTGCTGGCAGCCAAGTGCCTGGCAGCCAATCGCATACGCATCCTCATGCACGGTGGCGGTGCCCATACTGCTGGGCGCATCTATAGCGAACAGCAGCTTGAGCTGCTGGGCATTCGTCGATGCGAGAACTGGCAACAGGTCAGCGTGGCACTGGACCAGAGCAATCTCGCGTTCATCCCGCTGGGAGCCTGGATGCCGGTGCTGCAGCGCATGATCGACATGCGCAACCTGCTCGGCCTGCGCTCGCCGATCCACTCGCTGGCGCGCCTGCTCAACCCGCTGGGTGCGCGTTGCGGGCTGCAGAGCATCTTCCATCCCGGCTATCAGGACACCCATCGCCAGGCCAGCACCCTGCTCGGCGACCACGCCATCGTCATCAAGGGCGAAGGCGGCGAGATCGAGATGAACCCGGACAACATCTCCCATCTCTACGGCACCACTGGCGGCGCGCCGTGGGACGAGGAATGGCCGGCACTGTCCGAGCGGCGCCACGTGAAGCCCGCAGAGCTCGACCCGCAGCATCTGCTTGCCGTCTGGGCTGGCGAGCAGGAAGACGCCTACGGTGAACTCGCTGTGATCGCCACCATGGCCCTTGCCCTGCGAGGCCTTGGCGCGACGCGGGAGGCAGCTTTCGAGCAAGCGCAAAGCTACTGGCGCGCCCGCCATTAATCGATTTAAGCGATAGGATTAACCCGCCATTCGGTCACATCGATCGAACGATGCTTCCTAGACTGGCCTCCTATGCCGTAACAGGAGGGCACCATGGGATTACTGATCGATGGCCAGTGGCACGACCGCTGGTACGCAAGCCGCGATGGCAAATTCGAACGCGAACAGGCCAAGCGCCGGCACTGGGTCACGCCCGACGGCGCGCCCGGGCCTGACGGCCAGGGTGGCTTCCAGGCTGAGGCCGGTCGCTATCATCTCTATGTTTCGCTTGCCTGTCCGTGGGCGCATCGCACGCTGATCTACCGCAAGCTCAAGGGGCTCGAGCCGCTGATCGAGGTGTCCGTGGTCAGCTGGCTGATGGCCGAGCATGGCTGGACCTTCGACAAGTCCACCGGCTCCAGCGGCGATGCGCTGGACGAATTCGACTACCTCCATCAGCGCTACACCCGTGACGATCCGAAGTACTCGGGCCGGGTCACCGTTCCCGTTCTCTGGGATCGCGAGCGCCAGTGCATCGTCAACAACGAATCGGCCGAGATCATCCGCATCTTCAATAGCGCTTTCGACGAGCTGACCGGCTCTACGCTGGATTTCTACCCAGAGGCGCTGCATGGCGAAATCGATGCGCTAAACGCGCGGATCTATCCGGCGATCAACAACGGGGTCTACCGAGCAGGTTTCGCCACGACCCAGGAGGCCTACGAAGGGGCCTTCGACGAGTTGTTCCGTGAGCTCGACTGGTTGGAGCGACGCCTGGGCAAGCAGCGCTACCTGACAGGGGAGTACCTGACAGAGGCCGACTGGCGTCTGTTCACCACAGCCATTCGCTTCGACGCGGTTTACCACGGCCACTTCAAGTGCAACCTGCGCCGCATCGAGGACTATCCGAACCTGTCGAACTGGCTACGCGAGCTGTACCAATGGCCGGGAATTGCCGAAACGGTGGATTTCACACACATCAAGAACCACTACTACGCCAGCCATCGACAGATCAACGGAAATGGCATCGTGCCGAAAGGTCCGCTTCTTGGACTGGATCGACCACATGATCGCGAGCGCCTGCGAGGCAACGGCATCTGGGTGAGATCGGAGCACAGCTAGCCTGAACCCCATACCATCGCCCAGATGTCGTGCTTCTACAAAACTCCAGGCCCTGTGGGAGGCGCGCCCGCGGCGATGCGGTCACATCCGACGGCTGCCGGGGCCAGCGGATCAGTCATCCAGCTGTACCATGCTCGAGCATATGGCACATGGCAGTCTTCAGCTTCATCGGCCGCACCGGCTTGTGCATCAGCATATGGCCCAGCTCGCGGACCTGCTGCTTGAGTTCGTTGCTGTAGTTGGCGGTGATCATCAGCGCCGGTAGCGGGCTGGCGCGGCGCGCATTGACGGTGGCGACGACATCGATGCCGGTGTGGCCATTGTCCAGGTGGTAGTCGGCGATCATCAGATC
>DNMQ01000068.1:0-161 GCA_003488145.1 Pseudomonas sp. | reverse complement strand
CGGGCGCCCTGCAGCCGCTGTAGCACCAGCTCCGTGGTGCTCGGCTCAGGCCGCGCCTTGGGTGCGCGCTTGGCCAAGGGTACGTCGATGGCGAAACACGAGCCGCGTCCCGGGTGCGAACTGACCCGGATACGATGGCCCAGCATGCGCGCGATCTTCTC
>DNMQ01000419.1 GCA_003488145.1 Pseudomonas sp. | reverse complement strand
TGCTCGGCCTACGTCGCGGTAGTGGTGATGGCGCGCCTGCGCGAGCTGGACCAGTCCATCGAGGAAGCGGCGATGGACCTCGGAGCGCGGCCATGGAAGGTGTTCTTCCTGATCACCATGCCGATGATTGCGCCCTCGCTGGCGGCCGGCGGTATGCTCTCCTTTGCCCTCTCGCTGGACGATCTGGTACTGGCCAGCTTCGTCTCCGGGCCGGGCTCGACCACCTTGCCGATGGAGATCTTTTCCGCCGTGCGCCTGGGCGTGAAGCCGGAGATCAACGCGGTGGCGAGTTTGATCCTGCTCAGCGTGTCGCTGGCTACCTTTCTCGCCTGGTACCTCAGCCGCCGTGCCGAGAAGCGCCGTATTCGCGCGATGCAGCAGGCGATGGATGAAACCGCTGGCAATCCCACCTGGCGTCAGGTGATCGACAGCCGTAAGGTGCTGGTGCCGCCCTCGGCGCATACCTGATGATGGTTTGAGCCGCAAAACGAAAAGGGCGCATCGATGCGCCCTTTTCGTTTCAGATGAATTGTCCCTGCCGCAGAGCGGTAGGGTGAATAACGCGAAGCTTATCCACCGCCGCGCCTTCTCCGTCCCCGAGTCCGCATTCACGGCTCGGTTGTCTGTTCGCCTGCAACGAATATCGCGTCCAGTTGCCGATCACCGCTCAGGTCCGGCAGCCCGAACCCGTGCTGTGTTCATCCATCGGTTCTTCACATCCCGTACCACCGTCCGGGCGCGGGCGCAGCCAGATCGGTGCCAGGTAGCACAGCGCCAAGCCAAAGACTGTCAGCCAACCGAGCCCGGCGAGCATGTTCAGCTGCGGCACGGGAGCGCCCGGCAGCCCTGCACTGGCACGCAGCAGCGCGGCGAGCACCAGCAGGCAGGTCGCGATCGGCACCCAGCGCCGCTGATCCAGTGCATAGCCACTGTGGGTACGCCCGGCGATGCACAGCACCGCGAAAATCGATACGCCCATGGCCCCGAGTGTCAGCAGATGGCGGCCGGCGCTGCTGGCAAAGCCGTCGGCTAGCAGCGAGACACCCAGTGCACCATAGCCCAGCGCCATCAGCCAGTAGACGCTGTAGAGCATCAGCGACCAGCGCTCCAGCAGCGCTCGGCCGATGTGCCAGTCGTTGAGCAGATTGAACATGGCGGCGGCTGTGGCCAGGGCCAGCCAGCCGCTCAGCGGGGCCGGCAGTGCCAGCCATTCGGCGAGAGTGAACAGGCTGATGCAGAAGATCGCCAGGTTGCGTCGTGGCGGACGCGCGCGGTAGTCGTCGTCCACGTCGTGCCCGGCATCCCGGCGTGCCTGGATGGCGTCGTTGAGAATGCGCATGGAGATTCGGCTCATGGCCACCACGATCAGTACCATCATCACGCCGATGCCAGCGTACAGCCAACGCATCGGGTATCGGCCGGCGACGGCATCGACATGAAAGCCCACGGTCACCAGCGCCAGCGCGGCGAGCCCGCCGAAGAAGCCGTACTGCCGGCGCAGCGGGTCGCCGAGCAGGCGCGGAGCGAGCAGCACAAGCAGGGCGATGGCGAAGGCACTGTTGAACAGCGCCGCCGGCCACGGTCCCATGACGCCGGAAAGCCAGAAGCTCAGCCTGGCGGCTAGCCACAGCAGCAGAAAGCCGAAGCCCACATGCCGACCGAACGCTGCGGTAGCAGTGAATTCCGGCACCGCGGTGAGAACGAAGCCGGCGACTGCCGCCAGGCCGAAGCCGAGCAGCATTTCGTGGGCATGCCAGACCAGCGGGCCGCCCGGTACGCCTGGCAGCGGTATCCCGAAACCGAGAAAGCCCAGCCAGAGTGCAACACCAGTCACCGCCAGCAGCACGGTGACGAGAAACAGCGGACGGAAGCTGCACAGCAGCAGCGGCCAGTTGGCGAGTCGCGGCGATAAGGTTTTCAGCATCGTGAGCGCGCTCCGCTGGCTGTGAGGGGAACCGTCGTCTCTTGCAAGGTTGCCCTGCTGCTGTGCGGCAACGTCTGCGGCGCGCGGCTGGCCAGGCCGAAACTTTCCCGCACGGCCGGCAACTGCAGCAGCTCGGCGGTGTGTTGGTAGATCCAGGCATCGCTGCGCTGCACGGCTGGCAGATCCAGCTCCAGGTGGCTGACGATGCGCCCCGGCGCCGCCGCCATGACCAGGATGTGGTCGGCCAGGCGCACGGCTTCCATCAGGTCGTGGGTGATCATCAGCACGCCCATGCCGCGTGCGGCCTGCTCGGCCAGCAGCAGGGCGTAGAGGTCTTCCTTGAGGCCGATATCCAGCGCGGCGAAGGGTTCGTCGAGCAGCAGCAGATCCGGCTGCAGCACCAGCGCCCGCGCCAGCGAAACGCGGCTCTGCATGCCGCCGGAAAGCTGGTGCGGAAACTTGCCGAGATCGCCCGCGGCCAGGCCCAGGCGCAGCGCGAGGGAACTGGCCTGCTGCAGGCGTTGCTGTCGCGCCATGCCGGCCGCCTTGAGGCCCAGGGCGATGTTGTCGACCGTGGTCTTCCACGGCAGCAGCCGCGGTTGCTGGAACATGCTGGCGGGGTTGCCGAAACCGTTGTCGATACGACCTTCCTGCACGTCCAGAAGCCCCGCGCAAAGATGCAGCAGGGTGGTCTTGCCGCAGCCGGAGGGGCCGACCAGGGCGACCACTTCGCCTGCCGCCAGGTTGAAGTTGATGCCGCTGAATATCTCGTCGCGACCGAAGGCGTGGGCCAGGCCGTGGATGTGCAATTGCGTCATGAAGACACCTCGCGCCAGCGCTCGACTTCGCGCTTGATCGGTTCCAGCAGCAGGTACTCCACCGCCAGCAGCAGGCCGACCACCGCGGTGATCCAGGCCATGGTCGCGCTGGTATCCAGGTGCGAGCGAGACACCGCCAGCGCGGCGCCGACACCATCCTGGGTGGCCAGCAGTTCGGCCATCACCACGATCTTCCAGGCCATGGCGAGCGCGGTGATCCATGCGGGGAACAGGTAGGAGACGACGTGCGGCAGATAGACATCGAGCAACAGCATCCGCCGCGGCAGGCGAAATGCCAGGGCCATGTCCTTGAGCTGGTTGTCCAGCGTGCGGGTGCCTTGCAGTGCGCCGACGAACACCAGCGGAAAGCTGGCGATGAACACGGTAAACACCGGGGTGCCGTCACTGGCGCCGAACCAGAGCATCGCCAGTACCAGCCACGCGATTGGTGGCATGCCCATGAGCACGGTGACCAGCGGCCGCGCCATCATCGAGGCGGTCATGGAGACACCGGCGGCGAGCCCGAGCACGCTGCCGACCGCCACGGAAAGAGCAAAGCCGAGCAGCGCCCGGCGACTGGTGGCCAGCAACTCCGGCCAGGCGGCGCCTTCATCGATCAGCTGGAGCAGGCGGACAAAGGTCTCCAGCGGCGTAGGCAGCACCAGCGCGCCATAGTGACTGGCCACTGCCTCCCAGCCGGCCAGCAGCAGAAACAGGCTGGCCAGCGCGCCCCAGCCGCTCCACAGATAGCCGGGCAGGCTAGCCAACCAGCTGCGCAGCAGGCTCATGGCTGATTGCTGACTGGCGAGTAGAAGTCATCGGCCGGCAGCTTGCCGCCGATCAGCGCCGGATTTTTCTTCAGCAGCAGCTCGAACAGATACTCGACTTCCGCCCGCGCCTCGGCGGCGGGCACGGCGTCCATCTGCGCCACGGCCAATGAGTCGGTTACCGCTTCGGCGCTGAGCATCGGCAGATGCTTGGCGACCAGCTGGCCGCAGCGTTCGGCGTTGGCGCTGCACCATTGCAGCGAGTCGGCGTAGGCCTGGGCGATCCGTGCGGCGATCTGCGGCTGGTCCTTCACGCTGGCCATCAGCGCGATGCCAGCCTGCGGAATGCGTGCTTCGCGTTGCAGCAGGCGGCCCCACTCCTGTTGCAGGTCGACACTGCGATACAGATCCGGCGCAACCAGCCCCAGCGGTCCTTCGCTGGCCTTGCGCAGGGCCATGGAGATGGCCGGCTCAGCCAGCAGGGCATGATCGGTGCGGCGCATCAGCAATAGCTGCATGGCGTCGATGGGGGTGGCGACGTAGCGCAGATGCAGGTCCTTGCGCACATCGATGCCGGCACGCTCGGCCAGCAGGCCGAAGAGGATGTCCGGCATGTCGCCGCGGAACGGCATGGCGATTTCCTTGCCGCGCAGGTCGTCGAGGGTGCTCAGGCCCTGTTCGCGCGATACCAGCCAGAGCAGCCCCCAGGTCGAAACGTTGAGCATGCGCAGCTTGGCGCCGCGGTTGTACAGGTTGGCGGCGACGTTGACCGGCATGGCCAGCACGTCCGCCTGCTGGTTAAGCGCCAGCAGGCGCAGCTGGTCGGGATCGCGCCAGCTGACGAATTCCACCTTGTCCGCCAGGTCGTCCAGTGCGCCGGATTCGACCATGTGGATCAGCGGGTTCGATACCGACGAGGAAGGGCCGGCCAGGACCAGGCGCGGCAGCTTGTCCGCCAGCGCTGGTGCTCCAGCCGCCAGCAGAATGACCATCAGCAGGTGGCGCAGCATCAGAAGCTCCCGCTCAGCGCGACGGTGATGCCGCGCCCGGGTGCTTCCAGCTCGTTGCCGCTGATGCCGTCAGCCAGATGCTCGTGGTAGGCCTTGTCGAACAGGTTGCTAAGGCGCGCGTCGAGGTTAGCGGTCTGCAGCACGCCGATCTTGCCGAAGCCCCAGCCGAGGCTGGCATCGGCAGTAACGAAGCCTGCGGTACGATCCTCGCCACCGCGGGTGAACTCGGTCGCCACACGATCCTGCTCGGCGACCGCACGCAGCTGGGCATGCCAGTAGAGACCGCGCTCGGCTGGCTGGCCGATGCCCAGAGTCAGCTCGTGGGCTGGCATCTGGTGCAGTGGTTCGTCGTCCTGTTTGTTCTCGCCGCGCAGCCAGGTGAAGCTGCCGTCCACCACGAAGGCGCCGACACCCTTGCTGGCACTGCCTTCGAGGCCGTAGATCACCACTTTGTCGAGGTTCTCGGTGCGCTTGATCGGCAGCCCGTTGGGCGCGTTGGTGCCGGTCACGCGGCCGGCGATGTAGTCGTCGATTCGGGTGTGGAAGGCAGCCAGCTGATAGGTGAAATCGCCATCGTTACCCTTGAGGCCAAGCTCGAAGCTGGTGGAACGCTCCGGGTCCAGCTGCGGGTTGCCGACGTGGAAGTAGCCGTCGCCGCGTGGCGCATCGTCGTAGCGCTCGCGCATGTCGGCGGCGCGGTAGGCCTGGCCGACGTTGGCGTAGAGGTTGAGGGTGTCAGTCAGCGGATGCAGCGCGCCCAGCGACCACGACAGGTTGTGGTCGGTGCTGTCCAGGCCGCTGGTTGTAAATGAAGGACCGTTGCCCTTGGCTCGGGCGTCGGCGCTGATGCGGTCGTAGCGGGCGCCGGCCGTCAGGCGTGTCTGGCCGAGGTCGAATTCATCCTGCACGAACAGTCCGTAGGACTCGATCTCGGCATCCTTGAAGGGGTCGTTGCGCTGGTTGTTGTTGAAGGTCGGCGGGCCATCCACGTAGCGCTCCGGATCGCCGGTCATCTTCCAACCGTCGACGCCCACCGTCAGCAGGTGATCGGTGACCGGCACCACCCAGCTCGAGCGCAGCCCGTGGGTGATGAAGCTGACGTTATTGCGTACGTAGTCGCGATCGAGCCGTTCGGAGTAGGCACGGATCTCCCGGTAGACCTCCTGGCGGTAGAGTTCGGTATTCAGGGTGCCTTCACCGAGGCCGTTCTCCAGGCCGATCTGGAACAGCTCGCGCTGCTGTTCCGGCGAATGGATGGTTGCGGTGCCAAGTGGTACCGGGATGCCGGCACCGCCCGGCTGGCCACCGGTACGCGCCGAGCCCGGGTACCAGACGTCGCGGTCGGTGTGGCGCTGGACGTTCAGATTGACGCTGATATCCTCGGCCAGGCGCTGCTTGTACTTGAGCAGCAGGGTATCGGAGCTGTAGCCGGTGTTCTCTTCGGTACCGTTGGGGCTCTTGTAGTCGTTGACCTTGCGCCCGGCAACGCCCAGTACCAGTGCATGATCGCTGCTGGAGTCGCGCAGCAGCGTGGCGCCGGCGAAGCCCTTGTCGACGCTGCTGGCGCTGGTGGAGAAGCGACCGCCGCGTTCGTCCTGCTCGGTGAAGCGTGCCTGTGGCGTGATCAGGTTGACCACCCCGCCCATGGCGCCGCTGCCGTACAGCACCGAGCCCGGACCCTTGACCACTTCGGCGCGTTCCAGCAGGCCGAGATCGAGCATGGAGGCCAGCGAGCCCTGTGGCTGGCCGGAATTGACCCGCACGCCGTCGACCATCAGCACCACGCTTTCCTTCTTCATGCCGCGCAACACCGGGTTCTGCCCCCAGGCGCCGTCGCTATGCACGGCGAGCCCGGGCTTGCCGCGGAACAGGCTGCCGGCCGGCGCTGCCGTTTCGGCTGGCTGAGCCTGCAGCACCTCGATGGCTTGCGGAATGTCCCGCGTTGCGGCCTCGTAGCCCTTGGCGGTGACGACGGTTTCCTGCAGCTCCAGCGGAGCGGCGAAGGCGGACGCGCTGCTGACGGCCAGGCAGGCCAGGGCGAGTGGGTGAAGGCGGAGTATCATCGAACGGCTCCCGGATAATTCGTCGGCGGTGATGCCGACTTGGATGGGAGCAATTCTCGTTTAGGTGATAATAATTATCATTTGATCGCGATCAAGTTTACCTGTCGCAGGCGCGCTACTGCTGCCAGTCGCAGAAACAGGCCACTGCCAGCGAATGGGTGGCGCGCACCTTGCGCCCGGCCAGTGCGGCATCAAGGATAGGCTCGACGAAGCTGTTGTCCGAACTGCACACCGCGCCTTCGCTGTAGGGGCCGATATAGACCAGCTCCCCGCTTTGATCCCAGATGCCGACAGCGGGGCTGGCCGGTAGTTGCTCGGAGCCGGGCGGGGCGCTCAGCGGTTTCAGCGCTGCCAGCGGCTGCGGCAAGCGGCCCTTGCTCCCCGGCTTGCGTACTTCGTAGAAGTCCACGGGTTGTCCGGCAAAGCGCTTGAGCAGTTCTTCCAGGTGCTGCTGATTGCCGACGTTGCACGGGCATCCCGGGTCCCAGAAATGCACGAAGCGCACTGGTCCCGGGCCCTGCAGCTCGGCCGGCAGGCGAAGGGCGTCGCCGGAGAACAGCTCGGCGCGCTCGCCGTCGAAGGTGCGCAGGTAGCGCGCCTCGAACCACCAGAACGCAGCCAGCATGGCGCCGCCCCAGAGCAGGGCGATCAGTGCGGCGATCAGGTATTTGCGACGAGCGCTCATGGCGGGCTCCGATGTGGGTGCGCAAGCTTGCCATGGCGCGGCGCAGAGCTGAATATCCCAGATCAACGCAATCGAAGAATTTCCATGCCCTCGCGTATCGATCCCGAGCGCCTGCGTAACAGCCTGCCCGCACTGTCCGAGGCGGTCGTCGCAAGCGCCGAAACTCTCCATTACCAGAGCTATTACGGGCTCGATCTGCCGCATCGCACGCAGGTCCAGCGCCGCCTGGGACGCTTTCGCGTGCACGACTACGATGTGGTCGCCCAGGCCTGGTGGCCCGAGCAGCCGCACGCCAGCCTGCTGATCCTGCACGGCTACTACGACCACATGGGCCTGTATCGCCATGTGGTCGACTGGGGACTGGAGATGGGGTTCGCCGTGCTCGCCTGCGACCTGCCGGGCCATGGGCTGTCCAGCGGTCCCCGGGCGAGCATCAACGAGTTTGCCGAATACCAGGCGGTGCTGAGCGGTCTGTTCGAACAGGCACGCCAGCTCGATCTGCCGCGTCCCTGGCACCTACTTGGCCAGAGTACCGGCGGTGCCATCGCATTGGATCACCTGTTGCATCAGGCCGAAAACCCCGACCTGGGGCGCACCATCCTGCTGGCGCCGTTGGTTCGCCCGCGCGCCTGGCTGCGCTCGCGCATCAGCTACGAGTTGCTGCGGCGCTTCGTTCAGCAGATCCCACGAACGTTCAGCGAGAACTCCGGCGACCCGGCCTTCCTCGAGTTCGTCCAGAGCCAGGACCCGCTGCAGCCGGATATCCTGCCCACAGCCTGGGTCGGGGCCCTGTCACGCTGGATTCCCCGTATCGAGGGTGCGGCTGACAGCAGGCACGCGCCGTTGATCATTCAGGGCGAGGCGGACATGACCGTGGATTGGCAGTACAACCTGCCG
>DNMQ01000026.1 GCA_003488145.1 Pseudomonas sp. | reverse complement strand
GTAACCCACCCTACGACACTCAAGCCCCGTCAGACTTTTTCTTGCAGCGTATGGCTTGCAACTTGTCGCTGCTTGTTCCACCTAGGCCCCGGCCGGTGGATCGGTGAAGCGTGATCCACCCTACGATCCGCAAACGCGTCAGGCGTTAACGCCCCTTTCAGACCTTGATGAAATGCTCGCGGTAATGCCGCAGCTCGGCGATGGAATCACGGATGTCGTCGAGCGCCAGGTGCGTGCCGCTCTTCTTGAAGCCTTCCATGATCTGCGGCGCCCAACGCGCGGCCAGCTCCTTGAGCGTGGAGACATCCAGGTTGCGGTAGTGGAAGTAGGCCTCGAGCTTCGGCATCTGCCGGTAGAGGAAGCGTCGGTCCTGGCAGATGCTGTTGCTGCAGATCGGCGACTTGCCCTTGGGCACCCACTGTTCGAGGAAGGCCAGCGTCGCCTGCTCGGCCTCGGCGGTGGAAATCCTGCTCTCACGCACGCGCTGGGTCAGGCCCGAGCCGCCGTGCTGACGGGTGTTCCACTCATCCATGCGCGCCAGTGTTTCATCGCTCTGGTGTACCGCGATCACCGGTCCCTCGGCCAGCACGTTGAGCTGACTGTCGGTGACGATGGTCGCCATCTCGATGATGACGTCGTTGTCCGGATCCAGGCCGGTCATTTCCAGGTCGATCCAGATCAGATTCTGCGGGTTCTGCATGGCGGGCTCCTTGGCTGTGCGGCGCAGTTTAGCCGCTCGTATCGACGCCGTCAGGTGTCGCGCCACCGGGGTACCAGATCAGCAGCCGCGAGCGGCGCCAGTCACTCAATTGCTGCACTTCAACCGGCTCGACCCCTGGCACCGCGAAGCTGTTGCTGATCAACCGCGCGCCGGGACGCATCTCGGCGTGCGCCTTGTCCCACAGGGCGGCCATGGGTGCCGGTGAGAGGAAGCAATAGACCACGTCGTACTCGGCGAGATCGACCCGCCACAGACTGAGCAGGCGAATATGGCAGTTGCGCCGCGGCAGGCAGCGCAGCCAGGACAGTGCGAAGGTCAGCGGCGCGGTTTCCACGCCAATGAACTGCGCCGCCGGAAAGTCCCGTGCCAGGCGCGACAGCGTGCCGGCCAGGCCGCTGCCCAGGTCGATATAGAGAAAACCCGCCGGCAGCTCGCTCAGCCGGTTGCGCAACTGGCGCTCGGCTTCACGACCGGTCAGGTAGAGCGGCACGCGCTCGGTGAAGGCATTCCAGTTCAACAGCAACAGCAAGATGAACGCGCCCAGCGGCAACCAAGCCGGCACGTCGAAATCACGCAGCAGCACGAGGCCCGGAACGAACATCAGGTTGATTGCCAGCCACCAGGCCGACAGCCCGAGCCGGGCTCCGATCAGCGCAGCCAGGCAACCCTGCGCCAGCGCGACGACGACGAGACTCGGGCGCATGTCGGCCACGCCGACCAGGCCAAGCAGCAAAAGCCAGACGATCAGCAGCGCCAGTAGCTGAGCCAGCAGCGCACGCAGGATGGGCAGGCGAGTAATGACAGAAACAGGCATGACCGACAATCGAACAGGTGACGGAACGCCAGTCTAACCCTCCGTCTTCGACGCGATACAGGCCGAAGTGCGCGGGTTGCAGCGTGCTAGACTCGCTCACCAACCTCAGAGACAACCGAATTCATGGCCAAACGCCAACTCAACCGCCGGCAGAACTGGCGCATCGAGAAGATTCAGGAAGAGCGCGCAGCCCGCGCCGCGCGTCGTGAAAGCCGCGCGCTCGAAGAGCTCGAAGGCGGCGATCTCGGCCCGGAGCAGACCGGACTGGTCATTGCGCATTTCGGCGTGCAGGTCGAGGTGGAAGCACTGGAAGGCGAACACAGCGGGCAGGTCTTTCGCTGCCACCTGCGCGCCAACCTGCCGGCACTGGTCACGGGTGATCGCGTGGTCTGGCGCCCGGGCAACCAAGGCATCGGTGTCATCGTTGCGCAGCTGCCGCGACATTCGGAACTCTGCCGCCCGGATACCCGTGGCCAGCTCAAGCCCGTGGCGGCGAACGTCGACCTGATCGTCATCGTCTTCGCGCCGCTACCGGAGCCCCACGCCAACCTGATCGACCGCTATCTGGTCGCCGCGGAGCACGCCGGCATCACGCCATTGCTGCTGTTGAACAAGGTCGATCTGATCGACGAGCAGAACGAAGCCGCGCTGAATCGCCTGCTGGAAGTCTATCGGCAGCTGAACTATCCGCTGCTGGAAGTCTCGGCCCACGGTGGTGGCGGCATGGAAGCGCTCAAGGCGCGGCTCGACGGCCACGTCAGCGTCTTCGTCGGGCAATCCGGGGTAGGCAAGTCTTCGCTGGTGAACAGCCTGTTGCCGGGCGTCGACACCCGCGTCGGGGCGCTGTCGGAAATGACCGGCAAGGGTACCCACACCACCACCACGGCACGTCTGTTCCACTTTCCCGGTGGCGGCGAGCTGATCGACTCCCCCGGCATCCGCGAATTCGGCTTAGGCCACGTCAGTCGCGCCGACGTCGAAGCGGGCTTCATCGAATTCCAGGATTTGCTCGGGCACTGCCGCTTCCGCGACTGCAAGCATGATCGCGAGCCCGGCTGCGCCCTGCTCCAGGCGCTGGAGGACGGGCGCATCCAGCCGCAGCGAATGAGCAGTTACCGACACATTCTCAGCAGCCTGCCAGAACCGGATTACTGATCTGGCGCTCAGCCCTCGCCGGGCTGACTGAACTGCAGCACGCCATCTTCGAAGATGTTCAACCGCTCCCGCAGTTGCTCCGGCTGTAACGGCTCCTCCCCAGCCGGCGCCGCGCCGCCAGATGGCGCAACTTCGCCTTCGGCAGCACCGGTCGAATCCGTGGCAGCGGGCTGCTCATCCTCGATCGAACGCTGCGCCTTCTTGGTCAGCACCAGAATATCGATGCGGCGGTTGACCGGATTGAGCGGGTCCTTGCGATCGAACAGCGCGGACGAGGCGTAGCCCACTACCCGCGCGATCTGGTCTTCCGGGTAACCACCGATCACCAGCGTGCGGCGTGCAGCGTTGGCACGCCCGGCCGAAAGCTCCCAGTTGCCGAAGTCGCTGCGCCCCGAGAAAGGCTTGGCATCGGTGTGGCCGCTGACGCTGATCTTGTTCGGCACCGCGGCGATGGTGTCGACCAGCGCCAGCAGGATGTCTTCGAAGTAGGGCTGCAACTGGGCGCTACCGAGGGCGAACATGGGCCGGTTCTCGGCATCCATGATCTGGATGCGCAGGCCGTCCTGGGTGATTTCGAAAAGGATCTGGTCCTTGAAGTTCTGCAGCTCGGGATTCTCATCGACCTTGTTCTGCAGCTCCTGCAACAGCAGCTCGAGGCGCTCGCGCTCCAGCTGTTCGGCGAAGGTTTCCACCTGATTGCTATCGATCTGCGCTTCGCTCTGCGCCGGCTCCAACTCTGGATTGAGGGTGCGGTCCGGCGAGGGGGTTGGCGTCCCCCCCAGGTCGATGACGTGCGGGCTGGCGCTTTCGGTGAAGCCGATCGGATCCTGGAAGTAGCCGGAGATCAGTTTCTTCTGCTCTGGCGTCGCCGAACTCATCAACCACATCACCAGAAAGAACGCCATCATCGCGGTAGCAAAGTCGGCGAAGGCGATCTTCCACGCGCCGCCATGGTGGCCGCCCGCGACCTTCTTGACCCGTTTGACGATGATCGGTTGAGTGTTGTCCATGACGAGCCTTTAGCTGCCGCGCATGGCTTGCTCGAGCTCGGCAAAGCTCGGGCGATGCGCCGGATAAAGGACCTTGCGCCCGAACTCGACGGCCAGCGTCGGCGGCATGCCCGAGGCCGAAGCGACCAGCGTGGCCTTGATCGCCTCGTAGACATTCAGCTCTTCCTTGGCGTCGTGCTCCAGGGCCGCGGCCAGCGGGCCGAAGAAGCCATAGGAGGCAAGAATACCGAGGAAAGTACCGACCAGCGCCGAGCCAACCTTGTAACCGATCATCGCGTTATCCGCCTCGGCGAGGATCGACATGGTGATGACGATGCCCAGCACCGCCGCAACGATACCCATTGCTGGCAAACCGTCGGCGATTTTGCTGACTGCGTGGGAGGGATGCTCGAGCTCTTCCTTCAGGCTGTTGAGCTCCATGTCGAACAAGCCTTCGAGTTCGTGCGGCGCCATGTTGCCGGACGACATGATGCGCAGGTAATCGCAGGTGAACGCGGTCATCCGCTCGTCCTGCAGGAAGCCCGGGTACTTGCTGAACAGCGGACTGGCGGCGGGATCTTCCAGGTCAGCTTCAATGGCCATCATCCCTTCACGACGACTCTTGTTGAGGATCGAGTAGAGCAGGCTGAGCACTTCCAGATAATAGGTATGGGTAAAACGGGTGCTGAACATCTTCAGCGATTTTTTGAACACCAGCATGGTGGTGCTGGCGGGGTTGGCCTGCAGAAAACCGCCCAGCGCCGCACCACCGATGATCATCACCTCGAACGGATGGATGAGCGCGCCGATCTTGCCGCCAGAGAGCACGAACCCGCCCAGCACGCTGGCGAACACGACGATAATCCCGATTATTTTGACCATAAGGAGGTACGTCTAAAACCTGGTTACGAGCCGTCCGGATCAAGGGCAAATAAACGCCCAGAATCGCCACCAGACGACCTTGCGAAAGGAATGTTGGAAGAATTGTTCTGGTTATCGGAACTTTTGCGCCAGACTAAAGGCCATCCCGATGAAAAGCTAGTTCGGCCATGACCACCACACCTCCGCTGCCACGCACGATACCTGCCTGGATCAAAGCCCTCGACGATGCCCCACTGCCCGCGTTTGCCTCGGTTCACGGCAAGGTGCGACTGGCGCTGCGCGACAGCAGCAAGTCGATGCGGCAGATCGCCGAACTTATTCAGGACAGCCCCGTGCTGGCGCTGCGTTTCATCCAGGAGGCCAATCGAGGCATCGGCGACAGCCAGCCGGCCGAGAGCCTGGAGGTCGCGCTCAGCCGCATCGGCCTGCAGCGCGCCGAAGCGCTGCTGGCGCGCATTCCGGCCATGGAGGCCGCCGACATGCCGCAGCCGCTGCGGCAACTGGTATTAATCAGCCGCCACGCCAGCCAGCAGGCCAACGGACTGTTCGCCGCCCGCCTCGCACGACTGTGGCAGGACATTCACTGGGGCAGCCTGCTATTCCTGTCTCCCGCCTGGGCGCTGATAGGCGCCTATCCGCATCTGCTCGACAGTTGGGAGCAGCGGGTACTGGTCAAGGGCGAGCCGGCCAGCAGGGTCGAGCGCGAGCTGCTCGGCGTATCCCTGCTGGAGCTGTGCCTAAGGCTTGCTGAGCATTGGCGGCTGCCGGACTGGATCATTCAGGGTTATCGCCTGCTGGGCACTGATCGGCGGCGCCTGATCAAGGCCCTGCATATTGCCCACGACAACGAGCACCCGCTGCATCAGCAGCAGATGCTCGACGCCGACCCCGACCTGCGCCGCTGGCTGACGCTGCCGAGCAACACCATCGTGCTGGCCAACGGCCTGGCACTGTCCTCGCACAATAGCTGGAGCGGCGTACACAGCCTGCGCTGGCAGCGCCTGGCCGGTTTGTATCTGCAGGTGTCGCTCGCCGATCTGCAGCAGATGGTGCACCAGCAGGCGGCGACCAGCGCCCGGGAGATCGGCCGGACTGATCTCTGGCATCCGGCTCAAGGCCTGCTGTGGCCTACCGGTACGCGTTTTCAGGTGTTGCGTGCTGCGCCGGTAGCAAGCGACGCCGATCTGGCCGAATGGCGCGAGCACTGTCGCCGCCTGCTCAGTGAACCGACGCCGTTCAGCAACGTCTTGCAGCTGACCGCTACCGCCAGCCAAGCCCTTGCGTGCGCGGGCATGCAGCGCACACTGGTGTTGCTGTTCGACCGAAAGCAGAACCGCCTGGTCGCCCAGCAATCGGCCGGCCTGCCAAGCGATGCTGCGCGACTTACCCTCATCCCCGAGCATAGTCAGATCGTGCGCCGTCTGCTGGAAAAGCCGGCACAGCTGCGCCTGCAGCCGGCCAACATGGCACAGTTCTCGGCCTTGCTGCCCGGCAGCCTGAAAGCGCTTTTCAGCGGCGAACATCTGCTGTTGCGCTCGCTGGGCATCGACNNTCGCTAGACTTCGCCCCTTCTACGACTAGATGAGGGCTGCCGTGTCTGCCTTTTCCAACCTGCCGCTGGTGATCGAGCCAGCCGACCTGGCCGCACGCCTGGATGCGCCGGAGCTGATTCTGGTCGACCTGACCAGCGCCGCCCGTTATGCCGAAGGCCACCTGCCGGGCGCTCGCTTCGTCGATCCCAAACAGACCCAGCTCGGCCAGCCGCCAGCGCCGGGATTGCTTCCGGATATTGCGCAACTGCAGCGATTGTTCGGCGCACTGGGTCATCGGCACGACGCGGTGTACGTGGTGTATGACGACGAAGGCGGCGGCTGGGCCGGTCGTTTCATCTGGCTGCTCGACGTGATCGGCCATCACCACTACCACTACCTCAACGGCGGGCTGCACGCCTGGCTCGGCGAGGCGCGACCGCTCACCCAGCAGATACCCGAGGCGGCGCCCGGCCTGCCGAACCTGACGCTGGACCCCGCCCCAATCGCGACCCGCAGCTACATCGAAAGCCGCCTCGGCGCAGACGATCTGGTGATCTGGGACGCGCGCTCGCCGGCCGAATTCCGTGGCGAAAAACTCTTTGCCGCGCGGGGCGGCCACATACCCGGGGCAATCAACTTCGAGTGGACCGCCGCCATGGACCGTGCTCGCGACCTCCGAATCCGCGAGGACATCGCCGAGCAATTGGAGGCACTGGGCATCGTCCCGGAAAAGGAAGTCGTAACCCACTGCCACACCCATCATCGCTCCGGCCTCACCTACCTCCTGGCCAAGGCACTCGGCTACCCACGCGTCAAGGGCTATGCCGGCTCCTGGTCCGAATGGGGCAACCTGCCTGATACACCGGTGCAGCAATGAAAAGGACCCACATGAAAGATCGCCTGTTCGTCATCAGCCAGTACGTGCTGCCCCATCACCTCATCTCCCGCCTGGCTGGCTGCCTGGCCGAGTGCCGGCTGCCGTGGGTGAAGAACACCTTCATCAAGTGGTTCGTCCGGCATTTTCAGGTCGACATGCGCGAGGCCCAGGTCGAGGAGCCCACGGCCTACGAGCACTTCAATGCCTTCTTCACCCGCGCTTTGAGAGACGGTGCCCGCCCGCTGGATCAGACTCCGGGCGCCATCCTCAACCCATGCGACGGCGCCATCAGCCAGCTGGGCCGGATAGAACAAGGCCGTATGTTCCAGGCCAAGGGCCACAGTTACAGCGCCATGGAGCTGCTTGGCGGCGATCACGAACGCGCTGCTCCGTTCATGGGCGGCGCGTTCGCCACGGTCTACCTCTCGCCCAAGGATTATCACCGCGTGCATATGCCGGTCAGCGGCACGCTGCGGGAAATGGTCTACGTGCCGGGGCGCATCTTCTCGGTCAACACGGTCACCGCGCAGGGCGTGCCGGAGCTGTTCGCGCGCAACGAGCGGGTGGTCTGCCTGTTCGATACCGAGCACGGGCCGATGGCCATGGTGCTGGTCGGCGCGATGATCGTCGCCAGCATCGAGACCGTCTGGGCCGGCCTGGTCACACCACCCAAGCGTGCCTTGAAGACTTTCCGGTACGACGAAGCGGCGCGTGTGCCCATCCATCTTGAGAAAGGCGCCGAGATGGGCCGTTTCAAGCTGGGTTCGACGGTAATTCTGCTGTTCGGGCCGGAACAGGTGCGCTGGGCTGAACAACTAGGGCCGCTGAGCCCCGTGTGCATGGGCGAAGCGCTGGGCCAGGCGACGTCCAGTCCAACCGCCGCCGACCCGCTCGAAACCCTCTGATTCCTGCCCCAGCGACGTTCGGCAGCCCATAACTGCCGAACGTCGGCTAATATCATGAAGCCATCATTCAGTCCTGCCCGCTGCGGCAGATATTGATAGAGTTCTCATTAATTATGCCCTGACCGCCGCGGAGCCAACCGTTTGGATAGACAGAGCCATCATCTGCTGTTGCGCGTACCAGCGCCCACCCGGCAGACCCTGTCCTTCTGCGACGCCAGCGTGCGCGGCGTAACCGGCTGGCTCGCCGGCTTGCCGAAAGCCAACATAGGCGAAACCGCGCGCCAGCTCTACCAGGCGCTGATCGAACTCAACCAACTGCGCATCGCCACGGAAACCCGCCTGCAGATGCTGGAACTGCTGCGGCCGGACGTGCATTTCGTCTGCAACCAGCTGGAAAAGCACTTCGTCAACCAGCCCATCGTGCTCAGCGAGCGACCACGCAAAGTCGCCGGTCTCTGCCAGGCGCTGCAGAATCACCTCGCGGTTGGCTACAAGCTGATCGTGGTGCGTGTGGTTTCGCAACCCGAGCGCGATCGTCACCAACTGTTGTCGATCGCGCTGCAACGCGCCATTCACAGCCTCGGCGCGTTGCTGATCCGCTCCACCCAGCTCTACAGCCCGGCTGCTGCCGGGTTGTGGCTCGAGCTGCACCAGCTCTATCAGCTGGCAGTCGAGCATGGCACCGAGCGCCTGCTACTGCGCGATCCGCTGGCGCGATACTCCAAGGATCTCACCGCTGAGCAGAGCTACCTCGCAGCGCTGCTGCTCGGTTGCGCGCGCTGCAATCAGTTGCGTCAGCAGAGCATCGTCAAGCTGGCCGAAGCACTGGAGGCCTGGGGCGCCATGGCGCAGATCCAGGCAGCCAGCGCCGCCAGCAGCCTTTTCCTCCTGTCTCCGCTGGTGGACGGACCGCCGCGCTACCGTTCGCTGTTTCCAGACAGAAATCTGCAGAACCTGCTCGGCATCGATACCCGGATGCTGGTCGGCATGATCGATGAGCACCTGCGCCTGGCGCCCGACAACCGCCGGCTGAGCCGTCTGCCAGCCGCCACAGGACTGGACGACGATCTGCTGCGCCACCTGAACTCGGCCTGGGGCGCCATCTCCGAACGAACCTTCCAGCGCACGCCGGCAAAGGGCACGCTGGCGCTGTGTATCGGCATGACCGCGGTGCACTATCAGCTCGCCGGTCAGCGCGCCTTCAACGAAGTGCTCGAACTGCCCGGCACCTCGAATCGAGCCGTGTTCAAGCTGCACAACG
This sequence comes from Pseudomonas sp., assembly GCA_003488145.1. GTDB lineage: Bacteria > Pseudomonadota > Gammaproteobacteria > Pseudomonadales > Pseudomonadaceae > Stutzerimonas. The sequence goes on along the minus strand of DNMQ01000026.1, from coordinate 1,520 downwards.
GCGCCGCGGATGTCTGGGCCAACGCATTCGATGCACAGAGCAACAGCATCGAACGCCTGCCGGACAGCGACCATATCGAGTTCGTCAGACCCGATGTTTCACGCGCAACGCCAGCGACCAGAGCAGCCGCGTCTGCACCCACGAAAGGTAAGTCCACCAGCAACGAAGATCATCCGATCTATCAGGTCCAGCTGGTGGACCATAGCCCCGGCGGTTACTGCCTGGCCTGGGAAGGCGAGGTGCCCAGCCTGCTGCAGACCGGCGAGCTGCTGGGACTGCGCGAAGACACCGGGCAAACCTGGAGCGTCGCCGTGGTGCGCTGGATTCGCCAGGTACGCGGCGGCAGCACGCAGCTGGGCATCGAACTGATCGCACCGCAGGCCAAGCCCTGTGGTCTGCGCCTGCTGCGCAAGGTCGACCAGGGCAGTGAGTACCTGCGCGCCCTTCTGTTGCCGGAGATCGCCGCGATCTCCCAGCCGGCAACGCTGATCGCGCCACGCCTGCCTTTCCAGGAGGGGCATAAGGTTCAGATCAACCGTAACGGCGAGGAAGAACGCGCCGTGCTGAACCAACGCCGTGCGGCTACCGGCAACTACAATCAGTTCGAATACCGCTCCCTGGGACAGGTCGCACCGGAGCGAGAGACGCCTGTCACAGGCTGGAAAACCCACACCGCAGGCGGGGATGAAGATTTTGACTCACTCTGGAAGTCGCTGTAGATTGCCGACTCTCGCATTCCTGCCTGCCCGCGCCGCTTTGGCGCGCACTTAAGCTGTTGCCATGGCCCTGCAAAAGAAAACCATCCGCCTGCTGATTCTCGAAGACTCGCAGAACGAGGCCGAGCGTCTGGTCAGCCTCTTCCGCAATGCCGGACAGGCGACCCGGGTGCATCGGCTCACCTCCAGCGACGATCTGGCCGAAGCCCTGAAACAGACCTGGGATCTGCTGATCAACGCACCGCAGAGCGAGAATCTCGACCCCAGCGAGGCAATCAGCGCCATTCGCCGGCAGGCCAAGGACATCCCAATCCTCCAGCTAACCGCAGGCAACGACGCCGAAGCGATCACCGAAGCGCTGATGCTCGGCGCCCAGGATGCCCTGCCGCAGGGTGAGGACGAGTGGCTGCTGCTGGTGGCCAATCGCGAACTGGCCAATCTCGAAGAGCGCCGCGCACGCCGTTCAGCCGAAGTGGCCCTGCGTGAAGCGGAAAAGCGCTGCCAGCTCTTGCTCGACAGCTCGGTGGACGCCATTGCCTACGTGCACGACGGCATGCACATCTACGCCAACCGCGCCTACCTCGAACTGTTCGGCTACGAGGACGTGGAGGATCTGGAAGGCATGCCGATGATCGATCTGATCAGCGGCACCGACCAGAGCCGTTTCAAGACCTTCCTGAAGAACTACCAGAGCATGGAAGGCAGCGCCGAACTGGCCTGTGGCGGCGTGCGCGCCGATGGCGACACGCTCAAGACACGCATGCACTTCTCGCCGGCCGCCTATGACGGCGAGCCCTGCATCCA
>DNMQ01000045.1 GCA_003488145.1 Pseudomonas sp. | reverse complement strand
GCCAGCAGGATCAGGCTGAGCAGTCCCATGCTCTGCAGGCTGATGGTCATCGGCTGCTGAAACTGCTGCATGTCCAGGCTCACGCGCAGATGCCCGGCAATCACTTCCTGAAAGCTGATTGGTGTTGAATAAAGCCCGTTATCGTCCCCGAGCAGGCCCTGCTGAGGCCGGGTTCCGGACTCGGCGAGCACGCGATTGTCCACGCTGTAGATCGCTGCGTGAGCGACCAGCGGATTCTTCACCAGATTGCTCAGCAGCACGTTGAGGCTGAGGATGTCGTTGGCCACCAGCAGATCGGTGGCCGAGGCGGCCGTCTGGGTGACCAGGCTCTGGCCGAGGGCATCGGCCTGCTGCTCCATGGCATGCTTGAACTGCATGCCGATCACCCACGCGTAGATGATCAGCGCCAGCGCCACCAGCAGCAGCGTATGGCTGGCAATACGCAACACCAGCGGCACGCGATGCTGGCGTACTGCGCGATAGAGCATGAGGAAGAAGTTGTCTGGCTTTACGGATGCGGGCCGGTTCACAGAGCGCGGCTCTTCTCGACGGGAAATTGCCGAGCAGTATACGGAAAGCACGGGGGGCGCTGAAGGTCTGCGACGGTAAGCTGACGAATTGCGTCCAGGGTCATCGTGGTGGAGCGCGATGTGCCTGCCGCGGGGCCTGTCCAGCGCGCTGGTCAGCTGATGTAGAATGCCCGCCTTCGTTGCCTGCCATGGGAGCTGCGCCTTGCGCGAAATCGTCCTGATCAATATCACCGGTGAAGATCGACCGGGCCTCACCGCGGCCATCACCGGCGTGCTCGCCCAGGGTGGCGTGAACATTCTCGATATCGGCCAGGCGGTGATCCANNCTGTCGTTCGGCATCCTGATCGAGATTCCGGATAACGAGCGCGCCTCGTCGGTACTCAAGGACGTGCTGTTCATGGGCTACAAGCACGACCAGCAGGTGCGCTTCACCCCGGTGGCCGAGGCTGACTACCAGCACTGGGTGGCCGGGCAGGGCAAGTCCCGGCACATCGTCACCCTGCTGACGCGCAAGGTCACCGCCGAGCAATTGCAGCGGGTCAGCTCGATCACGGCGAAGTACGGGCTCAACATCGACCATATCGACCGCCTGTCCGGACGCATGCCGCTGGACATGCCGGAAGAACTGGGCAAGGGCTGCATCGAGTTTTCGGTGCGCGGCGAGCCGGCCGATACCGCGGCGCTGCGCGCCGAGTTTCTCAGCGTGGCGCAGGAGCTCAATGTCGATATCGCCTTCCAGCGCGATTCGGTCTACCGGCGCAACCGCCGGCTGGCTGTGTTCGACATGGACTCGACGCTGATCGAGGCCGAGGTCATCGACGAGCTGGCCAAGGCCGCCGGTGTTGGCGAGCAGGTGTCGGAGATCACCGAGCGGGCGATGCGCGGCGAGCTGGATTTCCGCGCCAGCTTCAAGGAGCGCCTGGCGCTGCTGGAAGGCTTGTCGGAAAACGTGCTGGCGGACATCGGTGCCAGCCTGCGCCTGACCGAGGGTGCCGAAGTGCTGTTCGCCGAACTCAAGCGCCTGGGCTACAAGACAGCGATCCTGTCCGGCGGCTTCAGCTATTTCGCCAAGCAGCTGCAGGCCAAGCTCGGCATCGACTACGTGTTCGCCAATGAATTGCAGATCGAGAACGGCAAGGTCACCGGCGTGGCGGTCGAGCCGATCGTCGATGCCCAGCGCAAGGCCGATCTGCTGCGCCAGCTGGCCGAGCAGGAAGGGCTGTGTCTGGAGCAGACCATCGCCGTGGGGGATGGCGCCAACGACCTGCCGATGCTTGGTCTGGCCGGCCTGGGCGTTGCCTTCCGCGCCAAACCGCTGGTCAAGCAGTCGGCCAAGCAGGCGATTTCAACCCTGGGTCTGGACGGGATTCTCTACCTGCTGGGTTTCCGCGATCGCGACGGCACGGAATAAAGCGCGGCTGCAGGCTCGAACAACGCAAAGCCCCGGATCAATCGATCCGGGGCTCTAGTTTTGTCACTCATGCCTTGCAGTGCCTTCAGGGTTTGATCGCCACCTTCAGCACGCCATCGCGCTGATTGGCAAACAGGTCGTAGGCGTCGGTGATGTCGTCCAGCGCATATTGATGGGTGACCAGCGGGCTGAGATCGACCCGGCCCGAGGCGACCACATTGAGCAGTCGGCGCATGCGCTCCTTGCCGCCCGGGCAGAGCGAGGTGACGATCTTGTTGTCGCCAAGCCCCGCATGGAAAGCGCCGAGCGGAATGGTCAGGTCACTGGAATAGACGCCCAGGCTGGACAGCGTTCCGCCCGGCTTGAGTACTCGCAATGCGCTCTCGAACGTCGATTGCAGGCCCAGCGCCTCGATGGAGGCGTCGACGCCGCGGCCGCCGGTTAGCTTGAGAACCTCTTCCACCACATCGACATTGCGGAAGTTGAGCGTCACGTCCGCTCCCATCTTCCGGGCGATATCCAGCCGCGCATCCACACCGTCCACGGCGATGATGGTGCCCGCGCCGCGGAGCCTGGCGCCAGCGGTGGCACAGAGGCCGATGGGCCCCTGGGCGAAGATCACCACGATGTCGCCGATCTTGATATTGGCCGCCTCGGCGCCGGCGAATCCGGTGGACATGATGTCCGGGCACATCAGCACCTGTTCGTCGGTCAGGCCGTCCGGTACGGGCGCCAGGTTGGCCATGGCGTCGGGTACCAGTACGTACTCGGCCTGGGTGCCGTCGATGCTGTTGCCGAAACGCCAGCCGCCCATGGGCTTGTAACCATGACAGGAGCAGCCGCCGTCCTGCGAGGGGAGGCCGTCCTGACAGGCGTAGGAGGTGAAGCTCGGGCAGATGGCCCCGGCGATGACGCGCTGACCTTCCTGGTAGCCCTTGACGTTGCTACCCAGCTTTTCGATGACGCCTACCGGCTCGTGGCCGATGGTCAGGCCGGGCGCGACCGGATACTCACCCTTGAGAATGTGCACGTCGGTGCCGCAGATCGTGGTTGTGGTGATGCGTAGCAGGGCATCGTTGGGGCCGATCTCGGGGATGGGCTTGTCCTGCAGTTCGATGCGGCCCGGTTCGACGAACACGGCAGCTTTCATCATGACCATGGTGCGGCTCCTCTTCGAGTTGAAGGCGTCCGGACACTCTAGCTCAGCGCTGCGGCTGGCCAGTGATCGTAGTCAAGCTGAGGTGGATTGTCTGGTGGCGTTCGGGCTGGCGGGGAGGCTGCCAGCCCGGCGGCGCTTCACTCTTCGTCGGAGGCGAAGTCGTAGTCCATCGACTGGCTCGGGCCCTGCAGATAATGGCCCTGGATGTAGCTGACGCCGGCTTGCCATAGCGTAGCGAGTACGGTCGCGCTTTCGACGAACGGTACGATGCTCTGCTTCTGCTGCTCGTGCAGTTCGGCGAGCAGGGCCTTGAGCGCTTCCTGGTTTTCCTGGCGGGTCAG
>DNMQ01000042.1 GCA_003488145.1 Pseudomonas sp. | reverse complement strand
ACAAGGACCCGCGCCGCCAGGAATACCTGACCCGCTTCGCCGACCGCGAGGGCTCGGTGTTTCTGCAGCGGTTCTGGAAGAAATACCGCAACAAGAGCGCCGACGAGCGTATCGAGACCTTCCTTCAGGGCATGCGCCCGACGCCCGTACGCCTGGCTGCCGTGCATCGCTACCTGATGCCGGATGCCGAACGCGCAGTGTTCGACCGCTTCCTCAAGCAGCACCTGCCGGATGCGGCCCTAAGCGAGAAGGAACTCGATTCGCTATACACCCGTTACGGTCCGGGCGCCTACAGCCTGCCCGATCAGGCCTATATCGCCCGCACCCATCCGCTGGACCTGTGGCTGCTCGGCTACGTGATCGCCAACCCGCAGGCGACGCTGTCCGACGTGGTCACCAACAGCCGCGCCGAACGCCAGGAAGTCTACGGCTGGCTGTTCCGCAGCCGGCACAAGAGCGCACGCGATAGCCGCATCCGCATCATGCTGGAAGTGGAAGCCTTCACCGATATCCATCGCCGCTGGCAGCGCCTGGGCTATCCGTTCGACAACCTGGTGCCTTCGCTGGCCACCGCGCTTGGCAGCTCCGGAGACCGGCCGGCGGCGCTGGCCGAGCTGATGGGCATCATCCTCAACGACGGCGTCCGCCTGCCCAGCGTGCGTATCGACAACCTGCACTTCGCGCAGGGCACGCCCTACGAGACGCGCTTGGGCTTCGTGGCCGGGTCCGGCAAGCGCGTGATGCCGGTGGAAGTCGCACGGGCGCTGCAGGATGCGCTGGCCAACGTGGTCGAAGGCGGCACGGCGCGACGTCTGCAAGGCGCCTTCAAGCAGGAGGATGGCAGCGCGCTACGCATCGGTGGCAAGACCGGGACCGGCGACAACCGCATCCAGAGCGTCGGCGCCGGCGGCCGGCTGATCAGTTCGCTGGCGCTGAACCGCACCGCCACCTTCGTCTTCTATCTGGGGCCGAATCACTTCGGCACACTGACGGCCTATGTGCCGGGCCGGGCCGCCGACAGCTTCCGCTTCACCTCGGCGCTGCCGGTACAGACCCTCAAGGGCATGGCGCCGATCCTGCAGCCGTACCTGCAAGGCGCGAACAGCCTGTGCCAGCCCGAGCACCTGCCGGCACTGACCAGCGGCATGCTGTCAGCGGAGAACTAACCGCCCAGACAGGCCCCGTCCACTCGGGGCCTGTTTTTTTCTTGCGACGCTTCGCCTGTTTGCCTGTCGAATGCCTCGGCCCTTGCCCGTCGATGTGCAAGGCCGCCGCCGTAACGATCGGCCGACAATGGGAAACGTCATGCTCGAAGGGATATTGCTGGCCAGCACAGGCCTTTTCGCATTCGTCACACTGCTGCCTCTCTGGCGGCATCGCGCCTGGTGGGTGCGCGTATGGGAATTTCCACGCCTGCAGCTCGCCACACTGCTGGCGGTACTGCTGGTCGCGCAGGCGCCGCTGCTGGACTATGGCCAGCCCTGGCATCTGCTCGCCTCGCTGACCAGCGCCGCCTGCCTGATCTATCAGCTCTGGTGGATCGCGCCCTACACCCGCCTGTGGCGCAACGAGGTGCTACGTGCCGAGCCAGACGCCCCGCGGCCACGCATCCGCGTGATGGCCACCAACGTGCTGGGGCCCAATCGCCAGGCCGAGCGCCTGCTGGCGCTGGTGCACGAGTACCTACCCGACGTGCTGGTGACACTGGAAACCGACTCTTGGTGGGAAGCACACCTGGACCAGCTGAGCGACGACTATCCCCACAGTATTCGCTGCCCGCAGGACAACCTCTACGGCATGCACGTGTATTCGCGCCTGCCGCTGGAGGAGCCGGAACTCAAGTTCCTGGTGGAAGACGACGTGCCCTCCATGCATGCCCGGGTGCGTGTCGATGACAGCCTTTCGGTGCGCATGCATTTCCTGCATCCGGCACCGCCCAGCCCCACGGAGAACGACGAGTCCACCGAGCGCGACGTGGAACTGCTGGTGGTGGCCAGAAGCATCCAGCACAGCGATGACCCGATCATCGTGACCGGCGATCTCAACGATGTGGCCTGGTCGCCGACCACCCGGCTGTTCCGCAAGATCAGCGGGCTGCTGGACCCACGCGTGGGCCGCGGCATGTACAACACCTTCCATGCCCATCACTGGTTCCTGCGCTGGCCGCTGGACCACTTCTTTCACAGCGCGCACTTCCGTTTCGTCCGCCTGCTGCGCCTGCCGGACATCGGCTCCGATCATTTCCCGGTGTTCATCGAGCTGCAGTACGACCCGAAGCACACTGAAGAGCAGCAAGGGCTCGAGGCTGATCGTGATGACCAGCGGCAGGCCGCCGAGACCATAGCCGAAGAACCGGCAACATCGCAGGATGTGCCACAACCCGAGGCCGGGCCGCGCCGCTGAGGGTTATCCCCGCTACGCGCAAGGCCTATACTGGACGAGACAGCGCTCACCGGTTCAGAAGAGAGGTTCCTTTGGCACCTGCATCCGATCGCCCCGCCCTCACGCCCGACAGCCTGCGCGAACTGGCTTTCGACCAGTCGATTCGCTGGACCAGCCAGAACGATGACCTCTGGCAGCTGATCGACAACGACCTCTGGGCGCTGACCCGCAATCCCAGCCTGATCCTCAGCACGGTGCCAGAGCAGAAGCTGGAGGCGCTGCTGCGCCGCGTCGACTGCCACCGCCTGGTGGACGGCATCGTCAAGGCGCGCCAGGCACGGCTGGAGCAGCCGACCTGGTTCGCCTGCCAGCAGTACGGCGAACGCCTCGCGCGAGTCGCCTACTTTTCCATGGAATACATGCTCAGCGAAGCCTTGCCGATCTACTCCGGCGGCCTCGGCAACGTCGCCGGGGACCAGCTCAAGGCCGCCAGCGACCTCGGCGTGCCGGTCACCGCGGTGGGCATGCTCTGGCAGCACGGCTACTTCCGCCAGAGCATCGGCCCGGACGGCCGACAGCAGGCGCTGTACCCGGTCAACGACACCCGGCAGATGCCCATCGAGCCGCTGCATGACGCCAGCGGCGCGCCTCTGAGGCTGGCCATACAGCTGCCGGGGTTGCAGATCTGGCTGCGCGGCTGGCAGGCCCGGGTCGGCCTCAATCGCCTGCTGCTGCTCGATACCAATGACCCCGCCAATCCACCCATCGCGCGGCTGATCGCCAGCGAACTCTATGGCGGCGACAACGAGATGCGCCTGCGCCAGGAACTGGTGCTGGGCATCGGCGGCTGGCGCTTGCTGGAAGCCGCCGGCCTGTAGCCCGATGTGCTCCACCTGAACGATGGCCATGCCGCATTCGCCGTGCTGGAGCGGGCGCGCAGCCATATGGCCCGGGAGCGGGTCTCCTTCGCCGTGGCCCTCAATGCGACGCGCGCCGGCAATCTGTTCACCACCCATACACCGGTCGAAGCCGGGTTCGATCGCTTTCCGCCCGAGCTGGTGAGCCAGTACCTGGAACGCTATGCCGAGTACGAACTGGGCATTTCCATGCAAACCCTGCTGGCCATGGGCCGCAAGCAGCCGCAGGACACGCGCGAGCCGTTCAACATGGCCTACCTGGCGACGCGCGGTGCCGGCGCGGTCAACGCCGTCAGCCAGCTGCACGGCCATACCAGCCGCTACATCTTCCGTGAGCTGTATCCGCGCTGGCCGCTCGAGGCGGTACCGGTCGGGCACGTCACCAATGGCATCCACCTGCCGACCTGGGTGTCGCCGGATGCCGAAGCACACTGGTACGAATTGCACGGCGACGAGATTCCCTGGCGCGGCACCGACGCGTCCTCGGTGGACGAACTGCTGGCCCGGGTCGACGACCGCTGGCTGTGGCAGATCCGCCAGCATGCTCGCAACGAACTGCTCGGCTTTGTGCGCAGCCATCTGGCCCGCAGCCTGGCCGTGCACGGCGCTTCACCGGCAGAAATCGAGGTAGCCGGTTCGCGCCTGCATCCGGAGCATCTGACCCTCGGCTTCGCCCGCCGCTTCGCCAGCTACAAGCGCCCCAACCTGTTGCTGCAGGACCCCGAGCGATTGGCGCGCATCCTCAGCCATCCGGCCTATCCGGTGCAGCTGCTGGTGGCTGGCAAGGCGCACCCGGCCGACCGCGCCGGGCAGGCGTTGCTGACCGAGTGGCAACGTTTCGCCGCCAGGCCCGACATCGCCGGCCGCGTGGTCTTTCTCGAGGACTACGACATGCGAATCGCCAGACACCTGGTGCAAGGCGTGGACGTCTGGCTGAACACGCCGAGGCGGCCCTGGGAGGCCAGCGGCACCAGCGGCATGAAGGTGCTGGCCAATGGCGGCCTGAACCTGTCGCAACTCGACGGCTGGTGGGCCGAAGCCTACGCCACCGACCTCGGCTGGGCCGTTGGCGATGGCCTCGAATACGGCCCGGAGCACGATGAAGTGGATGCCGAGCAGCTCTATCAGCTGCTGGAAACCCAGGTAGTCCCCACTTTCTACGCCCGTGACGATGAAGGGGTGCCCACCGCCTGGGTGCAACGCATGCGGCGCAGCATGAGCGCGCTGGTCGAGCGCTTTTCCGCCGATCGAACCGTGCGCGAATACACCGAACAGTATTACCTGCCCATGGCGACGGCCTACCGCCGGCGCTGCGCCGATGGTTCGGCGATGGCCAGCACACTGTCGCACCAGCTCAGCCGTCTGCGCAGCTACTGGCATGAACTGGCCTTCACCGGTGTGCAATGGGCCCGCGAGAACGGCCGGTATCAGGTCGAAGCACGTTTGAACCTGGGCCACATCGATCCGCAGCATATCGCCGTGCAACTCTACGCGGAGGGTCGGAACGCAGCGCCCGCCGAGATCCATCCGCTCAACCTTGCGCAGCATGAGGCTACGTTCGCCACCTTCCGCGGCCACTTCCCCGCCGACCGTCCGGAGACGGACTACACCGCGCGGATCATCCCCGGCAGCACGCTGGGCCTGACCGTACCGCTGGAGCTTGGGCTGATTCACTGGCAGCGATGACTGCCTGTGGCTCAGGCATCGCTGATCAGCCGGTAGCCGACCCCGGCCTCGGTGACGATGAAACGCGGTGCGGCGGGATCATCGCCGAGCTTCTGGCGCAGGTGGCCGATCACGACGCGCAGATAGTGACTGTCTCCAGCATGGCTGGGGCCCCAGACGATCTTCAGCAGATGCTGCTGGGTGACTACCCGCCCGGCGTGGCGGGCGAGTTCGGCGAGCACGGCGTACTCCTTCCTCGTCAAGCTCACCATTCGCTCGCCTAGGCTGACCCGCCTGAATGCCAGGTCGATGCATAATGCCCCGCAGAGCACCTGACCGGGGCTGTTCGTGGTCGACTGGGGCAGGCGCAGCAGCGCGCGTACCCGCGCAAGAAATTCCTGAATGCCGAACGGCTTGGTGACGTAGTCATTGGCGCCGGCATCGAGCGCCCTGACCTTTTCCGCCTCGCTGGAACGAACCGAAAGCACGATCACCGGCACCCGGGTCCAGCTGCGCAGCTCGCCGAGTACGTCCTGGCCGTCCATATCCGGCAAGCCGAGGTCCAGTACCACCAGGTCGGGCTGCTCCAGTGCGGCGCGCGCCAATCCATCGCGCCCGTCCGTGCTTTCCAGCACCCGATAGCCCTGGGAAGCGAGGCTGATGCGCAGGAATTTCCGAATCTGCGGCTCATCGTCGATGATCAGTACGGATGCCGAATCGCCACTCACGTCAGGTCGCTCTCCATGTCCATTGCCGGCTGAGGCTGCAATGGCAGCTCCAGCGTCACGCTGGCACCTCGCCCGTCGAGCCCTTCGCCCACGGCCACGCGCCCCCCATGGGCACCGATCATTCCCTGGCAGATGGCGAGCCCCAGACCAGTCCCGGGTCCGCCACGGTCGCCACGCGCCGCTGTATAGAACATGTCGAAGATCTTCTCCCGCTCCGCCTCGGGGATACCGGGCCCTTCATCGCTGACGACGAAGCGCAGGGCGTTCGACCCGGCGTCTACAGCCACCTGCAGCCGGCCACCTGAGGGCGAGAACCGTGCGGCATTTTCCAGCACATTGACCAGCGCCTGTTCGATCAGTGCCGGATGCACATACAGCAACGGCAGCGGATCGGGCAGCAGGACCTCGACTCGAAGCTCGGCCAGCACGCGCTGCAGGCGTTGCAACGCGCTGGCGACGATATCGCCTGGTGCGACCCAGTCGCGAATGAGCTTCAGACCACCATGCCCCAGACGGGTCATGTCCAGCAGATTCTGGATGTAGCGATCCAGGCGTTCAGCCTCGTCACGCGTAGTCTCCAGCAGCTCCCGCCGGTCGTACTCGCTCATGCTGTGTCCCAGGCTCGCCAGGCAGTCGATGGAGCCGCGCATGGCCGTCAGCGGCGTGCGCAGGTCATGCGAGACAGAGGCCAGCAATGCGCTGCGCAGCTCTTCGGTCTGCCCATGCAGACGAGCCGCTTCGAGTTCATCGGCAAGCATCGCGCGCCCCAATGCCTGCGCCAGCGGCTGGGCCAGGGCACAAACGAGACGGCGTCTGTCCGGCGGCAACCGTCCCTGGGCGAACGTTCGAATACCCAGCAGGCCGAGAGGCTGTCCGTCACCGCTCAAGGGCAGCCACCACCAGTGCCCCTCCGGCAGGGTGTCCGTGCCCTGCCCTGCCTGCTGACCATGCTTCCAGGCCCACTGCGCAGCAGCCTGCTCCTGCTCGGTGAGTGACGGCAAATGGTCTCCCTTGAATATCCACGCGGCCTGTTTGTCACGCATGGCCACCAGCGCCTCGATGTCAGCCAGCAGTTGCAACTGGTGGACCGCGACGCTGCAGACCGCCGGCACATCGGTGGCAGCGCCCAACCGGCGCGAGAGCTCGAGCAAGGCCGTGGTTTGCGCCTGGGTCTGACGCAACGCTTCCAGCTGCCGCTTCTGGCGACTGGCAAGGTTGCCGGCCAGGATTGCCATCAGCAGGAAGAACAGCAATGTCAGGACGTCTTCCTGACGAGCCACGATAAAAGTGAACGTGGGCGGGATGAACATGAAGTCGTAAAACAGGAACGACAGCCCCGCACACGCCAACGCCGGCCCGAGGCTGCTACGGACCGCAACCACCAGCACGGCCGCGAGGAATACCAGGGATATGTTCGGCAGTGCCAGGTAGCGCGCCAGCACCAGCGCGATCACCGTGGCACTGAGGGTGGCGAGCCCGGCGAGCAAGTAGTTGCGCCAGTCCCATCGTCCAGTTCGCTGGCGCGCCGCTTTGCGCTGCGTGGGTTTCGTCTGATCGAGCACGCTGACCTCGAGCCCATCGCCCGCCGCGATCAGCTGCTCGGCGATGGACTGCCCGAACCGCCCGGGCCAGCGTCGCCGTGGTCGTTTGCTCCGGCCGACCAGCAACAGCGAGGCGCGGCGCTCATGGGCATGATCGATCAGTGTCCGGGACACCCGCGCCCCACTCAGCTCCACTACCTCTCCGCCCAAGCGTTCAGCCAGTTGCTGGGCCGCCTGCAGATAACCCAGCTCGGTTTCCTCGCGCGCCGCACCAAGGGTCACGTGGACTACCGACCAAGGCAGGTGGCGGCGCTCGGCCACCCGAGCGGCATGGCGCACCAGCCCCTCGGCTGACTCGTCAGCATCGATGCAGACCAACAGGCGGCCACGTACCGCCGGCGCACGCTGCCCCTGTAACCGGTAGCGGCGATGCAGATCGGCGTCGACTCGTGTGGCGGCGGTTTGCATCGCCAGTTCACGCAGGGCCGTGAGGTTGGTCTGGGTGAAAAAGGCGTCGATGGCCGCCCGCGCCTGTTCGGGCACATACACCTTGCCCTCACGCAGGCGCTCGAGCAGCTCGCGGGGCGGCAGGTCCACCAGCAGGATGTCGTCGGCCTCATGCAGGATCCAATCCGGCACCGTTTCCCGGACCTGGACGCCGGTGATGGCGCGAACCTGGTCATTGAGGCTCTCGAGATGCTGGACGTTCACCGTCGTGTAGACATCGATCCCCGCTTCGAGGAGCTCCAGGACGTCCTGCCAACGCTTGCTATGTCGGCTGCCGGGGGCGTTGCTATGCGCCAGCTCATCGACCAGTGCGATGTCGGGGCGCACCGCGAGCAGGCCGTCCAGGTCCAGCTCGAACAGGGTTATGCCACGGTACTCGCTGCGGCACAGCGGCTGGTCGGCAAGCCCGACCAGCATGGCTGCGGTTTCCGCCCGACCATGAGTCTCCACCACCCCCACGCGAACGTCGCGGCCAAGACGGCGCTGGCGGTGCGCGGCCTGGAGCATGGCGTATGTCTTGCCTACGCCAGGCGCCGCACCGAGAAATACCTTGAGTTGCCCGCGCCCCTCCCTGGGAGCCTCGTCGAGCAGCGCATCCGCGCGCATGGCATCGCTCATTCACATCACTCGCTGGAATCAGGCGAGCGATTGTCAGCCAATGCAAGGTTCAGGGCCAGTACGTTCACCACGGCGGGGCCCACCATCGGCGAGCTCAGGTGTGCCTGTAGCAGACGCTCCAGCGACTCGGCCGGCATGCCTCGCGCCTGGGCGACGCGGCCGATCTGGTAGCGCGCCGCGGCCAGCGTCAGGTGGGGGTCCAGTCCACTGGCAGAGGTCGTCACCAGCTCCATGGGCACCGGCTGCCCGGTGCCGCCATTCCAGGCCTGTATTCGCTGGCGAACCTGCTCCAGCAGCTCGGGGTTGCTTGGCGCCAGGTTGCTTGCACCACTGGCGACGGTGGCGTAGTCCGCAGCCGAAGGCCGCGGCAGAAACCACTCGGCGCCCTGGAACGGCTGAGCCAGCAAGGCGCTGCCGCGAACCTGGCCACTGCCATCGCGCAGCAGGCTGCCGTTAGCCGCCTCGGCCATGGCCAGCTGCGCAACGGCCGTGACGGTCAGCGGATAGGCTGCCCCCGTGACCAGTGTCATCAGGGCCAGTGAGGCAATGGCGGGGCGAATGTGTTCGAACATGCTTGTCATCTCCCTAACAGCGCCACGATGGCGCGACAGTTCTCAAACCAGGCCGATCGCCGTGAGTAACAGGTCGATCAGTTTGATGCCGACGAAGGGCGCGATCAGACCGCCCAGACCGTAGATCAGCAGGTTGCGCCGCAGCAGGCCGGCCGCATCGACCGCCTTCATCTGCACGCCCCGCAACGCCAGGGGGATCAACCCGACGATGATCAGCGCGTTGAAGACAATGGCCGACAGAATGGCGCTCTGCGGGCTGTGCAACTGCATCAGGTTCAACGCGGCCAGCTGCGGATAGATGCCGATGAACAAGGCCGGAAGGATGGCGAAATACTTCGCCACATCATTGGCCACCGAGAAGGTCGTCAGCGCGCCTCGCGTGACCAGCAACTGCTTGCCCACCTGCACCACGTCGAGCAGCTTGGTCGGGTCAGAATCCAGGTCCACCAGGTTCGCCGCCTCGCGGGCCGCCTGGGTGCCGTCGTTCATCGCCATGCCGACATCGGCCTGTGCCAGCGCGGGTGCGTCGTTGGCGCCATCACCGCACATCGCGACCATCTTTCCCTCAGCCTGCTCCTGGCGTATGCGTTGCAGCTTCTTCTGCGGCGTCGCCTCGGCGATCACGTCGTCGACGCCGGCTTCCGCTGCAATCGCGGCGGCGGTCAACGGGTTGTCGCCGGTAACCATCACCGTGCGGATGCCCAGCTGGCGCAGTTCGGCGAAACGTTCGCGTATGCCGGGCTTGACCACGTCCTTCAGGTGTATGGCGCCCAGCAGACGATCATCGACGCACACCAGCAGCGGCGTGCCGCCGCTCTGAGCGATCTTCTCGACTTCACGCGCCAGCACCGGCGGCACCTGCGCGGGCGTCATGGCCAGATGTCCGAGCACGGCGTCTACGGCACCCTTGCGATACCGCCGCCCCTGATAGTCGGCGCCGGACAGGCGAGTTTCCGCACTGAACGGGATCGGCAGAATGCCCTGCGCGGATGGCTCGGCCATCGGGGCAAGGGCGCGCAGGTATTCGACGATGGACTTGCCCTCGGCCGTATCGTCGGCCAGCGATGCCAGCAGCGCAGCATGCGACAGCTCGGTCGCCGAAACGCCTGGCGCCTTCACCATCGCGCTGCAGCGCCGGTTGCCAAAGGTGATGGTGCCGGTCTTGTCCAATAGCAGCACCTGGACGTCGCCCGCCGCCTCCACTGCCCGGCCCGACTTGGCGATCACATTGAGCCGCACCAGACGATCCATGCCGGCGATGCCGATCGCCGACAACAGCCCGCCGATCGTCGTCGGAATCAATGTCACCAGCAGCGCGACCAGAAAGACCAGAGGCAGATCGCCCCCGGTGAAGCGGGCGAATGGCTGCAGCGTGGCGACCACCACG
>DNMQ01000043.1 GCA_003488145.1 Pseudomonas sp. | reverse complement strand
AAACGGGTGCAGGAAGTTTCCAGTTGGGTTCCGTCGACATCTTCCAGAACCAGTTGCAGGCTATCGCTCATTGAATTGCTCTCGCTAGTAGAACGCGCGACGCCCGCGGCGCCGCGCATGGGGAACGGTCAGGCCTGGGTCAGCGTCGCGACGGCGCGCTCGAGGCGATCCAGTCCTTCGTCGATATCAGCTTCGTCGATGACCAGGCTCGGCGCCAGGCGCACCACGTCGGGGCCGGCCTGCAGCACCATGAGAGCTTGCTTCTCCGCGGCCGCGCAGAAGGCACCGGCCTTACCCTTCCAGGCCTCGCTCAGCACACAGCCGATCAGCAGGCCACGGCCACGCACCAGGCTGAACACGCCATAGCGCTCACCGATCTGCATCAGGCGCGCCTTGAAACGCTCGTGTCGCGCCTTGACGCCTTCGAGCACCTCAGGCGTATTGACGATATCCAGCACCGTCTCGGCAACTGCGCAGGCCAGCGGATTGCCGCCATAAGTGGTGCCGTGGGTGCCGACGCTCAGGTGCGCGGCGATCTCGTTGGTGGTCAGCATCGCCCCGATCGGGAAGCCGCCGCCCAGGCTCTTGGCGTTGGTCAGGATGTCCGGCGTGACGCCGTAGTGCATGTAGGCGAACAGCTCGCCGGTACGGCCGAGGCCGGTCTGCACCTCATCGAAGATGAGCAGCGCGTTGTGCTCGTTGCACAGCTGGCGCGCGCCTTCCAGATAGGCCTGGTCGCCCGGCAGAATGCCGCTCTCGCCCTGGATCGGCTCCAGCACCACCGCGCAGGTCTTGTCGGAGATCGCCGCTTTCAGGGCGTCGAGATCGTTGAAGGGTACATGGGTAATCCCTTCGATCTTTGGCCCGAAGCCGTCGGAGTACTTCGACTGCCCGCCCACCGTGACGGTGAACAGGGTGCGGCCGTGGAAGCTGTTGAGCGCCGAGATAATCTCGAATTTCTGCGACCCGTAGACGTCATGGGCATAACGACGGGCCAGCTTGAACGCCGCCTCGTTGGCTTCCGCGCCGGAATTGCAGAAGAACGCGCGGTCGGCGAAGGTCGCTGCCGTCAGCTTCTTCGCCAGGCGCAGCGCCGGCTCGTTGGTATAGATGTTGGAGATGTGCCAGAGCTTGCCGGCCTGCTCGGTCAGCGCCGCCACCATCGCCGGATGCGCATGGCCCAGTGCGTTGACCGCGATGCCGCCAGCGAAGTCCACCAGTTCTCGACCGCTCTGATCCCATACTCGCGAACCCAGGCCACGTACCGGTACGAAGGCTGCTGGGGCGAAGGTGGGAACAATGACCTGGTCGAAATCGGCGCGTTCTACCGGGGTGTGCGGGGCGGACATCGGGGCTCTCCTGCAAGGCGACACGGAATGAGAAATGAAAACGCCCCGCCATCGGCGGGGCGTCACTCGCGCAGTGTAAACGCAGGGCTGGCCCTCGTGCGCACTCGAGAAGAAATTCTCTTGCGCTCCGCGCGCTCTTTCAGCCGAAGTGCTGCTGGTCCAGCGCGATCGCTTGGTCCAGGGTTTCCAGCAGCGCCTTGCGCACTTTGAGCTTGGTGTTCTTGTGCGCCACCATGTTGATCTTCTTCAGCTGCTCGGCCGCGGCTTTGGCGACTGCCAGCAGCTCACCGGTCGGCACCACCTTGTCGAGAAAACCGGCATCCACCGCGCCAATCGGATCGAACATCTCGCCGTTGATCACCGAGCGATGGAAGGCTGACTTGCGCAAACGGTCACGCGCCAACTCGATGCCTGCATGGTGCATGGTCATGCCGATCTGCACCTCATTGAGGCCTATATGGAATGGCCCTTCGACACCAATGCGGTAATCGGCGGACAACAGCAGGAAGGCGCCTTTGGCGATCGCATGCCCTGGGCACGCCACGATGATCGGGAACGGGTGTGCCAGCATCCGGCGGGAGAAGGTTGAACCGGTAGCGACCAGCGTCATGGCGTTCTGCGGACTCGACGTCATGACCTTCAGATCGTAGCCGCCGGACAGGATGCCTGGCTGCCCGGTGAGAATCACGACGGCACGGTCCTGCTCGGCGCGATCCAGCGCGGCGTTGAGCGCCTCGAACACGGCAGGCGAAAGGGCGTTGACCTTGCCATTGCACAGCGTCAGCGTGGCAACGCCGTCTTCGAATTGGTAGGAGACCAGCTCACTCATGACGAGATTCCTTGTTTTTAAAGTGGGCAGACGTTACCCAGCGCTCAGGCTCAGGTAAAGCGCGATGACCGACCGGCCGGTCACGCCAGAGGCGTCAAAGCCGCACCGAAACGTATCTGTACAGAAGGATCAGCTTGATTCGAAGTCGGCCAGTGTCTCGGGGTGCAGGATGGCCTGTAGCTCGGGGTCGGCGAGATGAAGCCCGAAAGAGCCATCCGGCAGACCGACGGATATCCGGTAAGGCGCACCCTCCTCGTCCACGGTGATCTGCGCCAGATCCAGATAACGCGGCGTGCAGCGCTGCTTGGCGGCATCGCGCAGCACCACAACACGGGGGCGGAGTTGGTATTGCCGATGTTTTTCCACTACCACGGCGACCTCGCCGGTGTGCAACTCGACGAGCGTACCCACCGGGAAGGCTCCCAGCCAACGGATGAATTCGCGCACCAGGTCCTCGTCGAACTGCCTGCCGCTGGCGCTGCGCAGAATCTCGAAGGCCGATTGCACCGGTCGCGCGCAATCGTAGGCCCGGTGGCTGGTAATGGCGTCGAAAGCGTCGACAATAGTGATGATGCGCGTCATGTAGGAAATCTGCGCCGGCCCCGAACCCAGCGGATATCCAGTGCCATCGAGTCGCTCGTGATGGCCATACGCGGCGTGCAGTGCAGCCTCCGGAATACCGGGTTGCGCTCGCAGCGCTTCCAGACCGAAGACCGGATGCCGCTTGATCACCTCGAACTCCTGCGCGGTGAGCTTTCCGGGCTTGTTGAGAATCTCCGGATCAATGCGCATCTTGCCGACGTCATGCAGCAACCCTGCCATGCCCAGCAGCTGGAGTTTGTCGTCCTGCAGGCCGAGATGATTGCCGAAGCCCATCGCCATGATCGACACCGACAAGCAGTGCAGGCTGGTGTAGAGATCCTTGTTCTTCAGCCGGACCAGCCAGAGCATGGCGCTTTCATTGCGCAGCATGCTGGCCAGGTTGCGCTTGACGGCGCCATGGCATGCGCGGGTGTCGATCACTCGTCCATGCTGCACGTCGGCCAGTACCTGTTCGATCAAGCGGGAGCCATCCAGATAGGCTGCGCGGGCCTCTTCCACCTCGGTCGAAAGCGCGTGCTGCGGTCGCTCTATCGGCTTGCGAACACGCGGCCCGACGACCGGAACCGGCGTATCGTGCTGCAAGAGAACTCTGCGCGTATCGTCGACATAGACATACTCGCAACAGTTGCGTAGCGCGTGTATCTCGGCGGGCTTCAGCAGCGGAAAACCCTGGAACGCAAAGTTCGTTTTATTCCACGGCCGATCCAGCTCGCAGACGTACATACCCAATTCCAGGCGGGCGACAGCAACCCGACGCCGGGTCGGCACCAGCAAGGTATCGATATGCTTACCTGACTTGCTTGTCAGTTTCATGGAACAGGTGAGCTCCGCTCGGCTTCTTATTCAAAATAACCCAGGCATCGACCAAGGCTGCAATCAGGAGTCTAGCGGAACGTGCAGCCTGTCACCTGAGCGAGACGAATTTGTTAAGCGCATGAATAAGCTAAAAAAGTTTTTGCCAAAGGCACAGGGTTCGATTACATTAGCGCGCCTCGACGGACTTGAACCTCCGTCGATCCGGTGAGGTGTCCGAGCGGTTGAAGGAGCACGCCTGGAAAGTGTGTATACGAGAAATCGTATCAAGGGTTCGAATCCCTTCCTCACCGCCATATTCGATTCAAGCAAAACCCCTGACTTCCCCGAAGCCAGGGGTTTTTGCGTTCTAGAGCCCCGATCCGAGGGCACCATACGTCCGTCAGCGATTGTCGTGCCGTCTGGCCTGTTGCAGATTGCTCGCAGTCCTTCCATGCCGCAATCATTTCCATGGCCGATCCCTACAACCTGCAGCGCTTCGTCGACGCTCAACAACTCCGGTATCCGCAGGCGCTGGCAGAACTGCGCAGCGGGCGCAAACGTACGCACTGGATGTGGTTCATCTTTCCGCAGCTGCAGGGGCTTGGCCGCAGCGCCATGGCATAGCGCTACGCGATTTCGGGCCGAGCCGAGGCTGAAGCCTATCTGCAGCATCCGCTGCTGGGGCCACGTCTGCTGGCCTGCACCGAGGCGATGCTAGGGCATCACCGCAACAGCGCACAGCAGATTCTGGGAAGCCCAGACGACCTGAAGTTTCACTCCTGCATGACCCTCTTCGCCCATGTAGCGCCAGACTCCGCCCAGTTCGAGCAGGCGCAGCAAGCCTTCTTCGACGGTCAGGCCGATACGGCCACCCTGAGCCTTCTGAGCAGCGGCGACACCGCCTGCTGAACGCCGGCCGAATCAACGCTGGCCGGCGGCGCCACCCGTTGCGCCGCCGCTGGCCGCACCTCCGCTGCTGGCTCCGCCTGCACCGTTACCGCTACCTGTTCCGATTCCACCCGGCGGTGTGACGCCGCCCTGATTGGCGTTTCCATTGGCACCACCCGGAGCGGTCTGCGGCTGGGTGGTGCCCGGAGCAGGATTCGCGCCCACGCCACCGTTCGGCTGGCGGACATTGTTCTGCGGACTCGGCAAACCGGTCCCGGTCGGCGGGTTCGTGGCACCCGGAACGTTGGGTCGGGGGCTGTACGCATCACTCTGCACGCCCCCTCGGTTGATACCAGGCGTCTGCTCCCGAGTGGTGCCCGGCTCACGGATACGGTTGATATCACGACCGATCTGCTGGCGATTTTCTTCCAAATCGGCACCCATCTGGTCACGCTCCTGCTGCAGTGTCATGCCCTCCTGCTGCGCCAATGCAGCGCTGGAAATGGCGGTGAGTAACAATAGTAGCGGTAACTTCGGCTTGTTCATTGTCTGTCCTCCGATGCGGTGTAAAACGGAAGACAACCAAAAGAAGCGACCAGCTCCATCGCTAGAGCGTTCGCTGGTGCGGAAATTGCTTTCTCTTGAGTCTGGGCGAATGTCCGGCACGTCTCGTTTACCGGCGTCGGATTCTGGAAACCGCGGTCACGTACCGTCTCCGCCCCTTCGGCAAGGCGATAATCGCTACACACAAGAATAAAAGGCCATGTCATGCTCAAGCAGAAGAAATTTCGGCAGGCGACACTGATCGTCATTGCCACGGCAGTGATTCTCATCCTGCCCAACCTGACCCGTATATTCAGCTGAGCGCGCCACCGGCGCGCTGCGAGGAGTTCCCATGCGCGCCCCGATTCTTTCCCTACTGCTGGCTCTGAGCCTGCACGCATCGGCTGGCGAGATCGATCAGCCCACCGCCCTGCAGATGCTGCAGCGAGCCGACGCCGTACTGATCGATGTAAGGACTGCCGACGAGTTCGCCGAAGGCGCGCTGCCCGGCGCGGTTCGCATCGAGACTCCGGATATCGCCGAGCGGATCGGAACGCTGGCCCCGGAAAAGGACACCCCGGTCGTGCTCTACTGCCGCAGCGGCCGACGCGCCTCCGAAGCGCAGGACGTGCTCGAGAAGCTCGGCTACACACAGGTCATTAACGCCGGCGGCTACGATGAGCTCGCCACTGCCTTACCGAGCGACTGATAGCACCAACGCAACCATCGAGCCCGCCAGCACCACCCATCCGACCGCCGACATAGGGAACTTATGAGCAGCGAGGGCCACTGAAAAACGTGGCCTTCGCTGCATCATGCGCACCCTTATCGGAGGATATGGATGAACTGGGACGCCCTGCTCAACGAGACACTCTGGATCAACCTGGCGATCGTGCTGGGGATCACCATCGTCAGCTACCTGGTTCTGCGCACCATCCTCGGGATCGTCACCAGGCGCCTCAACAAGCTCGCCACCGGGTCCAAGACCAAGTTCATAGGTATCGCCGCCGAACTGCTTTCACGCACCAGCAATCTGCTGATCCTGGCGTTCTCGCTACTGATCGCACTGAAGACGGTCGAACTGTCGCCCCGCTGGGAATCGACGATGTCCCACGGCTGGTTCATCGCCCTGGCGTTCCAGTTCGCACTGTGGATGGACACCGGCGTGCGCCTGTGGATGGAGAGCCTGACCCGCGACGGCAAGGCCCGCAATCCGGTCACCACCACCATCATCGGCATCATGATCCGCATCGTCGTCTGGACCATGATGCTGCTGTCGATCCTCGCCAACCTGGGTGTCGACATCACCGCCATGGTCGCCAGCCTCGGCGTTGGCGGTATCGCAATCGCCCTGGCAGTACAGACGCTGCTCAGCGACATCTTCGCCTCGCTGTCCATCGGCGTGGACAAGCCGTTCGAGATCGATGACTTCGTGGTATTCGGCGAGGTGGCCGGCAACATCGAGCACATCGGCCTGAAGACCACGCGCATTCGCGCCCTCAGCGGCGA
>DNMQ01000120.1 GCA_003488145.1 Pseudomonas sp. | reverse complement strand
GCCAGCACGATGAAGGTCGCCCATTGCACCAGCAGCATCTGCCAGGCGCTCAGCCAGCCGCTGAAGAACAGTAATGCACCAGGCAGCAGCAGCGCGATCAGGCTGGCCCAGAGCAGTGGGATGTAGTGGTAGTCGTCGGCCTGCGCGGCCAGCACCGTGACCAGCTCGGCATCGGTGCTGCGCTCGACGCGCTCGATCGCCTCGGCTACCTGTTGCAGTTCGCTTTCGCTCAGTAAGGTCATCGTTCATCCATCATTGATTTACCAGCCGC
This sequence comes from Pseudomonas sp., assembly GCA_003488145.1. Classification (GTDB taxonomy): domain Bacteria; phylum Pseudomonadota; class Gammaproteobacteria; order Pseudomonadales; family Pseudomonadaceae; genus Stutzerimonas. Next base: position 4,568 of record DNMQ01000120.1, on the reverse strand, counting down.
CGGAAGCGCCACCGCCGCCGAAACCGCCGCCGCCCCCACCGAAGCCACCGCCGCCGAAACCACCACCACCGCCCCGCCCCATACCGCCAAGCAAGGCGCCCAGCAGCAAGGCACGACGACCGCCACCGCGGCCACCGCGCCCGCCGCCGATAACGAAGATTGCTACCAGCATGAGGAAGAAACCGAGAATCCCGAGGCCGCCGGGTTGCTCCTGCACCATCGGCATCACCGGGCGCAGCTCGGCCGGCAGCGGGTCGCCGCCGAGCACGGTGACGATCGCCTCCGCACCTTCGGTAATGCCGGCGGTGAAGTCGCCGCGCTGGAATGCCGGCGCGATGATCCGGTTGATGATGACCGAGGACTGCGCGTCGGTGAGCCGGCCTTCCAGACCGTAGCCGACCTCGATGCGAATCTTGCGATCATCGCGAGCGACGATCAGCAGCGCACCGTTGTCCTCGCCCTTCTGGCCGATGCCCCAGGTACGGCCAAGCTCCAGACCGAATTCCTCGATGCTGCGCCCGCCCAGGTCCGGCACCGTGACAACGACAACCTGCTCACCGGTCGCCTGCTCGTGGCCGGCCAGCATGCTGGTCAGCCGCGCCTCGGCCTGGGTGTCGAGCAGCTCGGCACGATCGACCACGCGCCCGGTCAGCTCCGGGACCTCGGCTTCCTGGGCGACCAGGCTACCGGCCCAGAGCAGCAGGATCAGCGGTAGCGGAAACCTGGAGGTCATTGAAACTGCACTTGTGGCGCTTGCTCGGCATTCTCGGCCGTAGCCTCGAAGTTCTCGCGAATCGGCATGTCGCTGTACATCAGGGTGTGCCAGATGCGACCGGGGAAGGTTCGAATCTCGGTGTTGTAGCGCTCGACCGCGGCGATGAAGTCGCGACGTGCCACCGCGATGCGGTTCTCGGTGCCTTCGAGNNCGCTCGGACACCGCCATCAGCCGGCTCAAGGCGCCGGTCAGCTGGTTCTGCGCCTGCTGGAACTGCTGCAGCTTCTGCGGATCATCCAGGGTGCTGGCATCGACCTGAATCGACGTGGCCTTGGCCCGCGCTTCCACCACCGCGGTGAGGGTTTCCTGCTCCTGACGGGCGAACCCCTTGACCGTCTCGACCAGGTTGGGAATCAGGTCGGCGCGGCGCTGGTACTGGTTCTCCACCTGCGACCAGGCAGCCTTCACCTGCTCGTCATAGGTTGGGATGTTATTGACCCCGCAGCCGGCCAGAAGCCAGGACAGGAGGACGACAACCGTCAGTTGCCAGGTGTAGCGAAAACGCTGCGTATGCATGATGCGCTTGTCCATTCTGTTAACCAGTACTCAGATAAGAATAGCCAAACGCCATAAGAGTTCAGGCGCGAACAAAAAGCTCACAGCTCAAGCACGGATAACGGGTCTAAATGGGATGCCAGGGGGCGCGCGCCAACAGCGCCTTGCAACGTGTCTGCAGATGTCCATGCAGCAGCCGCACCGGCTTGCTCAACTGCGCGCGATGGGCGCAGAGCAGGCTGAGTGGCGCCGCCTCGCCAAGACAGTCCGGCAACAGCACCTGTAGACGGCCCGCGGCCACGTCGTCGGCAATGTCCAGCCAGGACTTGTAGGCCAGCCCGCTGCCGGCCAGCGCCCAGCGACGCACCACGTCGGCATCGTCACTGACCCGGTCACCGCTGACCTGCACGGTGACCGCCCGTCGCCCTTCCTGAAAGCACCAGCGGTCATGCACGCGCCCGGCGAGCATGAAGCGCAGGCAGTTGTGCGCCGCCAGCTCGTCCAGCCGTCGTGGCTCGCCGTGCCGTTGCAGGTAGGCAGGCGAAGCGCACAGCACCCGGCGGTTCTCGCCAGCGACCGGCAGCGCGACGAGGCTGGAATCCTCCGGCGCGCCATAGCGCAGGACGATGTCCACCGGCTGACGGAACAGATCGGTCAGCCCGTCGCCCAGCAGCAGGCGCACCTGCAACTGCGGATGACTCGCCTGGAATTCGTCGAGCCACGGCAGCAGCACGTTGCGCCCGAAGTCGGACGGCGCCGACAGCTGCAGCACACCACTGATCGCCTCGCGACCACCAGCGAGCGCCTGTGCCCCCTCGTGCAGGCTAGCCAGTGCTGCCCGGGCATGCAGCAGATAAGCCTCGCCCTCGGCGGTCAGGCGCAGGCTGCGGGTGGAGCGCACGAACAGCCGCACACTCAGGCTCGCTTCGAGGCGCTTCAAGGCCGCACTGGCCACTGCGGGCGACACTTCGAGCCCGCGCGCGGCCGCGGAAAGGCTGCCGCTGTCGGCGGTACGGACGAACAGCTGCAGGTCATCGATACGCAGCATTTTCAAAATCCTGTTGAAAGAGCCTCGCTTATCGCCCCGTTTTTCCGCCGAGTCAAATAAACGAGCATGCCCGCACTCAACCGAACCCAATGGAGCATCAGCATGAAAGCGGTCGCCTATTTCGAATCCCTCGCCATCGACGATCCCCGTGCCCTGCAGGACGTGGAGCTACCAGAGCCGGTGCCCGGCCCGCGAGACCTGCTGGTGGAGGTGCGCGCCATCTCGGTCAACCCGGTGGACACCAAGGTACGCCGCAACACCCAGCCCGAGGCCGGCGAGCCGAAGGTGCTGGGCTGGGATGTCGCCGGCGTGGTGGTCGGGGTGGGCAGCGAGGTCAGCCTGTTCAAGGTCGGCGACGAGGTGTTCTACGCCGGCTCCATCGCCCGCGCGGGCGGCAACAGTGAACGCCATCTGGTGGACGAGCGCATCGTCGGACGCAAGCCGCAGAGCCTGAGCTTCGCCGAGGCCGCCGCGCTGCCGCTGACCGCCATCACCGCCTGGGAGCTGCTGTTCGAACGCCTGCAACTGGTGGAGGGCCATGGCGCCGGGCAGCAGCTGCTGATCGTCGGAGCCGCCGGCGGCGTCGGTTCGATCATGCTGCAGCTGGCCCGTCAGCTCACCGAGGTCAGCGTGATCGCCACCGCCTCGCGCCCGGAAACCCAGGCCTGGGCGCGTGAACTCGGCGCGCACCATGTCATCGACCATAGTCAGCCGTTGCACGCCGAGCTGCAGCGCGCCGGTTTCGCCAGCGTCAGCCATGTCGCCAGCCTGACCCAGACCGATCAGCACTTCGATCAGCTGGTCGAGGCGCTGACGCCGCAGGGCCGCCTGGCACTGATCGACGATCCGGCCCAACCGCTGGACGTGATGAAGCTCAAGCGCAAGAGCCTGTCCCTGCACTGGGAACTGATGTTCACCCGCTCACTGTTCGAGACGCCGGACATGATCGAGCAGCACCACCTGCTGCAGCGCGTCAGCCAGCTGGTCGATCAGGGCGTGCTGCGCACCACCCTCGGCGAACACTTCGGCACCATCAATGCGGCCAATCTGCGCCGTGCCCATGCCCTGCTGGAAAGCGGCAAGGCCAAGGGCAAGATCGTGCTGGAAGGTTTCTGACAGCTTTTAGATAACCCCGGCCTGGCGCAGGCTGGCGATCTGCTCGTCGCTCATGCCCAGCAGGCGCTGCAACAGCGCCTCGCTGTGCTCGCCGAGCAACGGCGGCGGCATGCGGTAATCAACCGGCGTGCTCGACAGGCGCAGCGGGCTGGCCACTTGCGGCACGCTGCCGCTCAGCGGATGCGGCATCTCGACTTTCAGCCCGCGGTGCTGCACCTGCGGGTCGCCGAACACCTGGGCCAGGTCGTTGATCGGCCCGCAAGGCACGCCGGCCTGCTCCAGCGCACTGACCCATTCGGCCGTGGTGCGGAACACCGTGACCTGGCGGATCAGCGGAATCAGTGCGGCGCGATGGGCAACGCGCGCGCGATTGGTGGCGAAGCGGGCATCAGCCGCCCACTCGGGACGCCCGGCCACCTCGCAGAACTTGCGAAACTGACCGTCGTTACCAACGGTGAGGATGATGTCGCCGTCCGCAGTGGGGAAATCCTGATAGGGCACGATGTTCGGATGGGCATTGCCCATGCGCCTGGGCGCCACGCCGGTGGTGAGGTAGTTGAGCGCCTGGTTGCCGAGGCAGGCGACCTGCACGTCGAGCAGCGCCGTGTCGATATGCTGGCCCTCGCCGCTGCGTTCGCGATGTGCCAGCGCAGCGAGCACGCCAACGGTGGCGTACAGACCGGTGAGGATATCGGTCAGCGCCACGCCGACCTTCACCGGCCCGGCGCCCTCCTCCGCATCGCTGCGGCCGGTCAGGCTCATCAGCCCGCCGAGCCCCTGGATCATGAAGTCGTAGCCGGCACGTGTGGCGTAGGGGCCGTCCTGGCCGAAACCGGTGATCGAGCAGTAGATCAGCCGCGGATTGATCGCCTTCAGGCTTTCGTAATCCAGCCCGTAGGCGGCCAGCCCGCCGACCTTGAAGTTCTCCAGCAGCACATCGCACTGCGCCACCAGCTCGCGGATGATGCGCTGGCCCTCGGGCCGGGTGAAGTCGACGGTCAGCGACTGCTTGTTGCGGTTGGCGGTCAGGTAATAGGCGGCCTCCGAAGTGTTCTCGCCGTGCTGGTCCTGGAGATAGGGCGGGCCCCAGTGGCGGGTATCGTCGCCCGTGCCAGGGCGCTCGACCTTGATCAC
>DNMQ01000123.1:8905-9288 GCA_003488145.1 Pseudomonas sp. | reverse complement strand
GGGCCGAACATGGGCGGTAAATCGACCTACATGCGCCAGACCGCGCTGATCGTGCTGCTGGCACAGATCGGCAGCTTTGTCCCGGCCGCGGCTTGCGAGCTGTCGCTCGTGGACCGCATCTTCACCCGCATCGGCTCATCGGCAGATCCCGCCGGGGGGCGCTCCACCTTCATGCCGGGAGTCAGCGATACCGCGAATATCCTGCACAACGCCAGTGATCGCAGTCTGGTACTGATGGACGAAGTCGGTCGCGGCACCAGCACCTTCGACGGTCTCTCGCTGGCCTGGGCGGCAGCCGAGCACCTCGCCAAGCTGCGCGCCTTTACCCTGTTCGCCACCCACTACTTCGAACTGACCGTGCTGCCGGAAAGCGAGCCGGTGGT
>DNMQ01000123.1:0-8803 GCA_003488145.1 Pseudomonas sp. | reverse complement strand
ATGCAGAGCGACCTGTTCGCCAGCCTGCCGCATCCGGTGCTCGAGGAATTGGCACGGATCAATCCCGATGATGTGACGCCGCGCCAGGCGCTGGACCTGCTATACAGCTTGAAAACTCGCATTTGATACGCCGCGAAAGCTGCTAGAATCGCGCGCATTTTTTTGATAAGCGGCATTTGCCTGTGCCGCCTACTCGCAGGGGCGTCACCGTAACGCCTACCTGACACGCCTGAGGAGATAGCTAGAAATGACCTTCGTCGTCACCGACAACTGCATCAAGTGCAAATACACCGATTGCGTGGAAGTCTGCCCGGTGGACTGCTTCTACGAAGGCCCGAACTTTCTGGTGATTCACCCGGACGAGTGCATCGACTGCGCACTGTGCGAGCCGGAGTGCCCGGCCCAGGCGATCTTCTCTGAAGACGAGGTACCGGAGGATCAGCAGGAGTTCATCGAGCTCAACGCGGATCTGGCGGAAGTCTGGCCGAACATCACCGAGAAGAAAGACGCTCTGGCCGATGCCGAAGAGTGGGATGGCGTGAAGGACAAACTGCAGCATCTGGAGCGCTGATAGTCAGCCGAATCCAGACAAAAAAATGCCCGCAGCGATGCGGGCATTTTCATTTGTACTGCCGCAAGAACGTCGGCAGATCAGGCCTTGTCGATGCCTTTCTTCAGGGTGTCTTTCACATCACCCTTGACCTGCTGGGCCTCGCCCTTGACTTCCTGGCGCTGGCCTTCGCCCTTCATGCGCTCGTTATCGGTCGCCTCGCCCACACCTTGCTTGATCTTGCCGACGGCTTCGTTGGTGTTGCCCTTGACCTTGTCTTCAGTACTGCTCATGGCGAACTCCTGGCTTCTCATTGGTGACATAGGGTGGACCGCCCGCGCGAAGCGTTAGTTTCCCCGGCCATCGGAACAGAGCGGCTCACGCATGGCGCGAAGGGACCAGGCGGCGCAGCAACGGTCGCCCTGCCAGGTGCAGGAACACCGGCGCGCCCACGATGAGGTAGAAGTAATAGGTCACGAAGCGCCAGATCAGAATCGCCGCTGCCGTCGTCGACTTGCCCACCATCGGCGTCAGCAGCGCGGCCGACGCCAGTTCGGCACTACCCGCCCCCCCAGGCAGCAGGCTCAGCTGCCCCGCAGTCAGCGCCAGCAGCTGGACGAGAAAGGTCCAGGCCCAGGCCAGCTCTCCGCCCAGGCCACGCAGCGTCAGATAGAGTACGCTGAAGCGCAGCAGCCAGTGCAGCGTGGTCAACCCGAACACCGCCAACAAAAGACGACGCGGCAGGCGAAAACAGTCGACCAGCGCATTTCGGAAGCCCAGCACCTTGCGTGCCCAACGGCGCTTGCGTGACGGCTTCATGCCGAGCCGGCCAACCAGCCAGCCATTGAGCAGAAATACCTGCCGGTGGAAGCGCCCGAGCAGCGCCAGCAGCACCATCACACCGATCAATAGCGCGACGCTGAAGCCCAGCAGGCTGGCGATATGCGTGTTGAGCTTGTGGGTCAGTGCATAGAACAGCACGCCGACCAGGGCGCAGGCGAAGAACAGCAGATCGCTCAGCTGCTCCACGGCATAGGTCGCCGTGCCCTTGGCCGGCGCCACGCCCTGGCGCATGAGCAGCGCCATCAGGGTCAGCGGCCCACCGGCACCACCAGGCGTCGCACAGATGGCGAATTCGGTGGCGACGACAATACCGAATGCGCGGCGCTGGCCCAGCTTTCGACGCCCGAGCAACAGGCGTAGGCGCAGCGCATTCAGATTCCAGCCGACCAGCACCATGCCGAGCATGGTGACCAACAGGCTGCCCGGAAAATGGCGCAGACGTTCGAACAGGCCGGTGCCGCCAAGCAGAAGCGGCACCATGGCCGCCGCGAGCAAGGCACCGCCCAGCAACCACCAGCGCCGGTTCATGCCACGGCCCTCGTCTGGCGGAACTGGCGCAGCCAGTCGATCTTGGTCAGCGGTGTCCTGCCGTCCCGCAGCATCCGTTCGAGCACATCGAGCCAGTAGCGGCGGGAGAACTCGTGGCGCATATCCACCGGATGCAGGCCCAATCGCAGCAATGGCGCCTGTCGACTCTGGCGCAACTGGCGTTCGCTGACCAGCCAGGACACACCACGGCGCCAGGGGCTGCGAGCACTCCAGACCAAGCCAGGAGCGACGATTGGAGTGAAATCCGGCAGCAGGTAAAGGTGGCCTGGATCACTGGTATAGGTCAGCCCGCTGCCGGCCAGTACACGCCGGGTGCCCTCGCTCATCAGCCAGGCGGGGGCGACGAAACCATGCAGCGGCCATTGCTGGCGCCGGAACAACTCCAGGCCATGCGCCAGCCGTTCGCCGGCAGCCTGTTCGTCAAGGCAATAGAACTCGCCTTCATGGGTGTACACCCGGCGCATGAACCAGTCCCGCGGCGTCTTCGGCGCGGGCTCGAGATCGGCGTGGTAGCAGCCGTGCAGCACCAGTTCGTCACCACGCTGCGCACGCCGGTCCAGCAGCCGGCAAAACTCCGGCTGCCGCTCCAGCGGATTGCGCTGATGAAAGTCCGGGACCACCAGCCAAGTGATCGGCACGCCGCCGATGGTATCCACCGCCTCGACGAAGGGCCGGTACTCCAGCCAGGTCTCCGCGGCCCCGTCCTCCAGCACCAGCGTCAGAGCAGCCTCAGCCATGTACGGCTACCGGCAGGTCCGCTGTGCCGAGCACCGCGTGATAATGGGCGAGTAACCCCGCCACCACGGCATCCCAGGCATGATGCGCCTCGACATGCTGGCGCGCCTGCTGTCCGAGCAGTCGCGGATCGTCTTCGAACAGCTCGCGCACGGCATGCGCCATGGCCCTCGGGTCGAGCGGCCGACACAGGCGCCCGGTGTAGAACGGCACCAGCTCCGGCAACGCACCGGCACGCGCGGCGATCACCGGAATACCGCTGGCCATGGCTTCGAGCGCCACCAGGCCGAAGGTCTCCTGATTGCCGGCATGCAGCAGCACATCGCTACTAGCCATGTAGCGCGCCACTTCGCTGGCACAACAGAAGCGGTCGATCACCGTGACGTTGTCCGGCACCCGCTGCGGCATGCTCGAACCCACCAGCAACAGGTGGTACGGCTTGCCGAGCTGGCGCGCGGTTTCCAGCAGGACGTGCAGGTTCTTCTCCCGCGAACCGCGCCCGGCAAAGATCATCAGCCGGGTGTCGTCGGCCAGGCCCAGCTCGCGGCGCAGATCGGGGTCGCGCCGCTCGGGGCAGAAGGTGTCCAGATCAACCCCCAGGGGCTGCACGAAGACGTTCTTCACGCCGAGGTGGATGAGCTTGTCGGCCATCACTTCGCTGGGTGCCAACACCCGATCGAAGCTGCCGTACAGCTTTGAAACGTAGCCATTGAGGTTGGTGCCCAGCCAGCTGCCGATGCGGTTGCTGACCAACAGTGGCAGGTCGGAGTGATAGAAACCAATGACCGGAACATTGAGCCGGCGCCCGGCATCCAGTGCCGCCCATGCGGTCATGTAGGGATCGCCGACCTCGATCAGATCGGGACGCAGCGAACGCAGCAGATTGCGCCAGGGCGCGCGGCGGATCGGAAAGCGGTAGCCCTTGCCGAACGGCAGGATCGGTGCCGGCACCTCATAGAGGCCGTCGTTGTGACTGTAGTCGCCGCCCGGCACCAGAATGCTGTGCCGCACGCCGGAGTAAAGCTGCAGCCTGCGATGCTTCGCCTCGAGATAGGTGCGCACGCCACCACTGGCGGGCGCGTAGAACATGGTCATATCCGCGATATGCAAGGTACTTCTCCGTCGGTCCCATAGCAGAACTCCGGCCTCGCCGGGCACGTCGCGCGTCAGCGGCATGCTCCGCAATCCCTGCGGAATAATTCTGTAATGAAATAAATGACCGTCACGTAGAAGGGTCGTTCGCAGCGGAGCGCCGGACGGCGGCTCAGCCATCCATCTGCTTGTCGCCCGGATCCTTGCCCTCCACCGAGGCGTGCTCGATGACTGCGTTGAGCTCGGCGCCGAACAGCAGAACCGCGGCCGATATGTAGAGGTATAGCAGCAGCACGATGATCGCGCCGATGCTGCCGTAGGTCGCGTTGTAGTCGGCGAAGTTCTGCACATAGACGCCAAAGGCGACCGAGGCCAGAATCCACACCAGCACGGCCAGCACCGAGCCGGGTGTAATGAAACGGAACTCCTGCTCCACGTCCGGCGCCACGTAGTAGAGCAGCGCGACCACCAGCATCAGCATCAGCACGATCACCGGCCAGCGCAGCCAGGTCCAGAGCACCACCACCAGCTCGCGCATGCCCACCTGCCCGGCCAGCCATTCCATGGCCTGGGGGCCGATGACCATCAGCCCCGCGGTGAACAGCAGCAGCACAGCGACACCGGCCGTGTAGGCCAGCGCCAGAATGATCAGCTTCCAGGTGGGTCTTCCCTCTTCCACGTCGTAAGCCTTGTTAAGCGCATTCATCAGCGAGCGAAAGCCGATGGATGCCGTCCACAACGCCACCAGAATACCGAACGACAGCAAGCCGGCCTGCTGCTCCTGCAACTGGTCGATGACCGGATTGATCTGCTCCATCGCCATCGGCGGCAAGGCCAGCTCGGCCTGCATGCGCAACCAGTCGAAGAAGTTCTGCAGATCGAGAAACCCGAGCAAGGTGATAAGAAACAGCAGGAACGGAAACATCGAGAACAGGCCGCGGTACGCCAGCGCCGAGGCATAGGTCGACATGTCATCGTTGCCGAATTCCTTGAACGTACGCTTGAGCAAGGTCACGGCCCCGATACCGCGGGTGTCCAGCATGGCCATCGATGTTTCCCCAATCAGTGAAATGTGCGGTCTAGAAAATGGGACGACCGCTCTGCTGGAGAGTTCGCTGCTAGACATCTGACGCAGCCATCGCAGCGGGAACGTTTTCAATGTGCGTCCTGTCACATAAAGGCAGATTGGCATCAGCCCATTCCGGGTTGATTCGCTCGACGAGCGTGGGCCATTACCCGCAGAGGACGACAGGATGTTTTCCAGCTATCTCTATGAAGCCGCACTCATCTATGGCCTGGTCTTCACTTCGGTGGGGTTCGTGCTGGGCATGTTCTATAACAACCGCAAGGTCTTCCAGCTGGAAGACAAGGTGCAGCGCCTCAAGCGCACCGTGCGGCACCTGCAGCGCAAGGTCGAGCCACCCGCCGCCTCGAGAGGCGTTCAGCGCGCGCGAAGCAGTGCAGGGTTGAGCAGCGTCCGCTGAGCGACAGGCGTGCATTCCCGGTGGTCAGCTAAATATCGCCAGCAGTTCGTTGGCGCTCGAATTTACGAAGCCCAAGAACGCCCGGGAACTTTCCCGACTGACGGATATAAGCCGCAGGCCAGGCCAGCCGGGGACTTTGTGGCCTGCGGCAATAAAGCGCCCGGCGGCACAACAAACATTGAAACTTTTTCTTACACGTTCACGTCCGAGCCAAAGGAGCTCAGGGGAAGGCGGCCACGATGGCCGTAGCCCGAGCGAGCACCCAATGATGGACCGAGGATGCCGCAACGCCGATCAGGACGAATTGCCGGCGATGTGGCGCCAGGACTGAATGGATGACTCGCCCCGCCTTGCCGGCGGCCTGAGCAGCGATGCACGTATGCTGAGCAGGGATAGGGAAGATGCTTTTCAATTCAGTGGAATTCATCGCCGGCTTTCTTCCGGTGGTGTTGATTGGATTCTTCGTGCTGACCGGATCGGGCCGACAGCGCCTCGCGGTGATCTGGCTGACCGTCGTCTCGCTGGTGTTCTACGGCTGGTGGAACCCGGTCTACGTACCGCTGCTGGTCGGCAGCATGCTGGTCAACTATCTGCTCGGTGGCTACCTGCGCCGGCACCCCTCACGTCTGGTGCTCGGGCTGGCGGTCGCGGCCAACGTATTGCTGCTGGTCTACTACAAATACACCGGCTTCCTGCTCGGCACGCTGGATGCGGCGCTGGATCTCGGTTGGCGGGTGGAAGACATCATTCTGCCGCTGGCGATCTCCTTCTTCACTTTCCAGCAGATCGCCTACCTGGTCGATGCCCATGACGGCGTGGTGGAAGAACACGACTTCGCCAACTACTGCCTGTTCATCAGCTTCTTTCCGCAGCTGATCGCCGGGCCGATCACCCACCACGGTGAGATGCTCGCGCAGTTTCGTGACCGCGACAGCTTTCGCGCGCGCATCGACAACCTGTCGCTGGGTGCCACGGTGTTTCTGCTCGGCCTGTTCAAGAAGGTGGTTATCGCCGACACCCTCGCGCTGAAAGCCACGCCGGTCTTCAGCCTGGCCGCCGACGGCACCATCCCGGCGTTCTACGATGCCTGGACCGGCGCGCTGACCTACACGCTGCAGATCTACTTCGACTTCTCCGGCTACAGCGACATGGCCATCGGGCTGGCGCTGCTGTTCGGCATCAGCCTACCGGCCAACTTCAACAGCCCGTTCAAGGCGCGCAACGTCATCGACTACTGGTCGCGCTGGCACATGACGCTGACGCGTTTCCTCACCGCCTACATCTACAACCCCATCGTGCTGCGCGTGACCCGCGCGCGCATGGCGGCCGGCAAGCCGCAGCCGCGGCGGGGCAAGATGACCGCCGGCACTTTCTTTGCGCTGGTCGCCTACCCCACCGTGTTCACCATGTTCATTTCCGGCATCTGGCACGGCGCCGGCTGGCACTTCGTCGCCTTCGGCCTGCTGCACGGTTTCTACCTGGTGGTCGCCCACGGCTGGCGTGCCTGGAAGGCGCGTCAGGGCTGGAAGCTGGACAGCGACATCTGGTGGCACAAGGCGGCGGCCGTCGCGCTGACCTTTGGCTGCGTGGTGGTGGCGATGGTGTTCTTCCGCGCCAGCGACGTGCCGACCGCCATGGCGATCCTCGCCGGCATGCTCGGCCTGAGCCCGACCAGCACGGCGATGGATCGCTCCGACTTCGTCTATATCGCGGCGCTGCTTGTGTTCGTCTGGGGCATGCCCAACGTGCAGCAGTGGATGGGCCACTTCCGCACCGCGCTCAACTTCCAGCCCCAGCCGCACTGGACCGAACGGCTGCTGCCGGTCAGCGCCTGGCGGCCGACTGCGATCCACGGCATGGCAGTAGGCGTACTCGGTTTCTTCGCCCTGGCGATCGCCTTCTCCATGGCACCGACGGAGTTCCTCTACTTCCAGTTCTGACCACGACAAGGAGTCCCAGGTATGCAACAGCTCTCCTGGCTGCCGACACACCCGGATCTATCCGGTGCCATCGGCCAAGCCAAACGCATCGAAGATCCGCTGCAGCGGCTGCATGAAGCCGTCAAGCTGGCCGCTCATCAACGGGATTTCACCCTCACCGCGCGACTGGACAAGCTGGCTGCCGTCGGCATCGAGCAGCACGCCGCGGCGGCACGCCTGACGCCACTGCGGGTGGCATTGCTGTCCTCGCATACGGTCGATCACCTGCTGCCGGCCATCCGCGTGGCCGGACTGCAGCGGCGCCTGGCGCTGTCGCTGCATGTTGCGCCCTACGGCATGTACCGCCAGGCATTGTTGGCCGATGATCCGGAGCTGAACGCCTTCGCCCCGCAACTGGTGCTGCTGGCGCTGGACGCCCATGACGCGCCGCTGCAACTGCCCCTGCAGGCAAGCCAGGCGGAGGTGGATGCCGCCGTGGCGGAGCGCGTCGATGAGCTGCGCATGCTCTGGCGCCGGGCCCGCGAGCGCTATGCCGCGCAGGTGGTGCAGCAAACCCTGGTGCCAGCGGCGCCGCCCTTGTTCGGCTCTTACGAAGCACTGGTGCCGGCTTCACCGCGGGCAGTCATCGAACGGTTGAATGGCGCTATTCGCGCTGCTGCCCGCGAGGAAGGCGTGCTGCTGCTCGATCTGGCCTGGCAGTCGGCTGCCTATGGCGACGGCCTGGCCGAGCCGGTGCGCTGGCACCAAGCCAAGCAGCTGATCAGCCCGACCCTGGCACCGCTATATGGCGAGCACTTTGCGCGTATCGCAGCGGCCACTGCCGGGCTGTCGCGCAAATGCCTGGTACTCGATCTGGACAACACCCTGTGGGGCGGCGTGATCGGTGATGACGGCATCGACGGTCTCCAGCTCGGCCAGGGCAGCCCCAGCGGCGAGGCGTTTCTCGCCTTCCAGCGTTATGCCGCGCAACTGGCGCGCCGCGGGGTGATTCTTGCGGTGTGCAGCAAGAACGACCTGTACGTCGCTGAGGCGGCATTCGCACATCCGGAAATGGCGCTCAAGCGCTGCGATATCGCAGCTTTCGTCGCCAACTGGGAAGACAAGGCCGGCAACCTGCGGCGCATCGCGAGCATGCTCGATATTGGTCTGGACAGCCTGGTGTTCGTCGACGACAACCCGGCCGAGCGCGACATCGTGCGCCGCGAGCTGCCGGAAGTCGCCGTACCGGAACTGCCCGACGATGTCGCCGATTACCCCGCGCGCATCGCCGCGGCGGGTTACTTTGAGGCCGTGTCCTTTACCTCCGATGACGCCGAGCGCGGCCGCAGCTATGCGCTGAATGCCGAACGCAAGGCCGCGCTGAACCAGGCCACGGACATGGACGGCTACCTGCGCGGGCTGCAGATGGTGCTGCGGGTCAGCCGCATCGGCACCGCCGAGCTGGCCCGCGCCACCCAGCTGATCAACAAGACCAACCAGTTCAATCTCACCACCCGCCGCTATACCGAAGCCGAAGTCGAGCGCATGGCCAGCGATCCGCAAACCATCGCGTTGGCCCTGCGGCTGGAAGACAAGTTCGGTGATAACGGCCTGATCAGCGTGGTGCTGGC
>DNMQ01000264.1 GCA_003488145.1 Pseudomonas sp. | reverse complement strand
TCCACCGGCAGGCTGAGCACGTAGCGCCAGCGCAGGGTATTGCCGGCCACTTCGCCAACGGCCTCGCCGACCACGTCTGCAGCCGTGCCGCGCCAGTGCCCCGGACGTTCCTCGGTCAGCGTCCAGACGCGTTGCTGGGTAGTGCCGTCGCTGTAGCGGAAGTGTTCGTCGAGGATCAGCTTGTCGCCATCGAGGCTGCCGTCGATTTCCACCCGAAAGCGCTTCACCACTTCGCCGGAGCGCTTCTGGAACATGCCCCAGGCATCCACCGTGCCGACGAAATACTTGCGCAGATCCAGCTGCGGCTCCTCGTCTCGGTAATGCTCGACATCGACGGCGGTGCAGCTGAGCAGCAGCAGGCAGCAAGTCAGGATCAGTACCTTTTTCATGGTTTCGTTTCTCCGCAGGGCAGGGAAGTGAGCAGCCGCGCCGCCAGTAGCTTCAGCAGGCAGGGCAGGCCGGCGTAGACCAGCGCAAGGTTCCAGCCGGCCGCGGTGCCCGGTTGGTAGTCGCTCAACGCCAGCAATGGCAAAGCCAGACCGGCGAGTGCCAGCGCCAGCTTGGCGAGAAAGCTCCACAAGCCGAAGTAGGCGGCGGTGGAATCACGGTCCTCGACTGGGATGATGTCGGCCAGCAGCGCTGGTGGCAGAGCCAGATCGGCTCCGAGGGCAAGGCCGGACATCATGCAGACGCCGGCATAGGCCCAGGCCGAGCCCGGTTCCAGCAGCACCGCCCAGATAAAGGCGGCGCAGGCGGTGAGCATGCCGATCCGCCAGCTGCGTCGTTTGCCGATGCGATCGGCCAGACGGGTCCAGAGCGGCAGGCCCAATGCGCCGCTGATGAAGTACAGCGCCAGGAACAGCCCGGTCAGTCGCGCCAGTTGCAGGCGGTCGGCGATGAAGAACAGCGCCAGGGTGGTCGGAATTGCCACCGCCACGGCATTGATGAAGTAGACGCCCGCCAGGCGCCGGAACGCAGGGTTGCGCAGGGGCAGTCGCCAGCTGCTGGTTTCGCTACGCACGGTGCGGTGGGGGCGTGGGGCGCCCAACAACAAGGTCGCCGTACCGGCTAACAGCAGCACGGCGAAGGTGGCAGCAAAGGTCGCCAGCGCCGTCGCCATGCCGTATCGGGTCGCCAGCACGGTAGGCAGCACGCTGGCGAGCACCACGCCGAACAGTCCGGCACCTTCGCGCCAGGCGGCGACTCGGGTGCGGGTATCCGGCTGGTCGGAGAGGCGCGCGCCCCAGGCCAGATAGGTGATGTTGATCAGGCTGTGCAAGGTATAGGTGAGCGCCAGCAACGCGCCGAGCCACGTGGCTAAGCCGAAACTGCCTAAGTTGCCGGGTGGGATCAGCAGTGCCGCCATCGCCAGGCTAAGCAACGCGGCCGCGCTGCCGAGCAGAATGGTCCAGCCACGTGGTGAGCGGCGATCGATAAGGCGGCCAAGCCAGGGATCTTGCACGGTGTCCAGCAGGCGGGCGAGAAACAGCACGGCGCCGGTCAGCGTCAGACCGAGGCCGAGGTCGGCCGCATAGAAATTCGGCACCAGCACGTAGATCGGCAGCATCGCCATCGCCAGCGGCAGGCCGAGCATTCCATAGGCTGCCAGCGCCGGGCTTTTCATCGCTGGCCCAGCAGGTTGCGCCGCAGCTTCTGGTCGCGGCTGCGCGGGTCGAGCCAGATGGCGAAGAAGGCGTCGGCGAACGCAGCGTCGGCGACCTCATGCTGCAGGCGATCATTCACGTAGAAGCGGCAACCGCGCCCGGGCAAGAAGACGCCAGTGATTCGGTCACCCGCCTCTACATCGACGAAGGCTTGCTGCATGTCTGCGCGCCAGCGGCGCAGTTGTTCGGCATCGAGCGGCTCGCCGGAGAGTCGCTGAATCTCTTCCAGGCTGGTGCGCACCAGGTCGTCGCGGCTGATGGAGCGGTGATAGGTCAGTTCCAGCGCGAACGCCGTACGGGCTTGCAGCGGCGCGATTTCGCTCCACAGGCGCGCGTCATAGATGCGCAAGCCGAAGAAGCGCAACTGGCCTTCGCCAACCAGGAGCGCCTGTGGCACGGCTTCGCGCCAGCTCGCCGCTGCGATCAGCGGGATCAGCGAAAGCAGGCTGGTGAGCACGACGCGGCGGATATTCACGACATCGTGCTCAGCGAATGCCGGCGAGGGTGATCGAGACCGAGTCGGCAAAGCGCAGCGCGTGGGGCTTGTCGACTTCCACCTCGGCGTAGCTCACCGCGGGATGTGCCATCACCAGGTCGAGGATTTCCTGGGTCATGCGCTCGAGCAGGGCGAAGCGGTTCAGCTCCACATGGCGAATGATCGCCTTGGTGATGGTTCGGTAGTTGAGTGCCTGCTCGATGTCGTTGTCGCGCACCGCCTCGACCGCCGGGTAGAGGATGCTTAGGTTGATCAGCACGTCCTGGCGGTTGAGGATCTCGTCCTCGTTGATGCCGATGTAGGTGCGCAGGCGCAGATCCTTCACCCGAATGCGCGCCATGCCAGGTTCCAGGCGCGGCATTACTGGCCCCTCCCGATCAACTGTAGAAATTCCATCCGTGTGTTGCAGGAGCTGCGGAAGGCCCCGAGCATCACCGAGGTGTTCATCACCGAGTTCTGCTTTTCCACGCCGCGCATCATCATGCACATGTGCTTGGCTTCGATGACCACCGCAACACCAGCGGCGCCGGTGACTTCCTGAATGGCTTCGGCGATCTGGCGGGTCAGGTTTTCCTGGATCTGCAGGCGGCGGGCGAACATGTCGACGATTCGCGCAATCTTCGACAAGCCCAGCACGCGCCCGGTGGGGATGTACGCCACATGGGCCTTGCCAATGAAGGGCAGCATGTGGTGCTCGCACAGGGAGTACAGCTCGATGTCCTTGACGATGACCATCTCGTCGTTGTCCGAGGCGAACAGCGCGCCGTTGACGATCTCTTCCAGGCTGCGGTTGTAACCGCCGCACAGGTATTGCATCGCCTTCGCCGCGCGTTGCGGCGTGTCGCGCAGACCTTCACGCTCCGGGTTTTCACCCACCCCGGAGAGTATTTCGCGGTAATGACCAGGCAGATCGTTCATGACGGTTCCTTTTGTGCGCCGGGCGCTGTTGCGTGGAGGGAATGCTGTTGCATCGATGATGGATGCGATAAAGCTATACGGATATTGCTTCTTGTACAGGTAAATGTACAGGAATATTCTGCTGCATAAGAACTTCATAGCCCGAGCCCGCCATTTGGCAGGCAGGTGGGCGATTGCGGGGCTGTGCGGCTAACTGAATCTGTATAGGTATCCGAGTATGAAACAGGGCGTGTCGAGGCTTGGGCTGCGTATTGCGCTATTTCGTGGCCGAGTAGAGCGGGTCGAACCGCATGGCCTGCGCTGCTGCGGGCACAGCGCCC
>DNMQ01000267.1 GCA_003488145.1 Pseudomonas sp. | reverse complement strand
TGGAAAGCGAGTTCTTCGGCCATGTCGCCGGTGCCTTCACCGGCGCCAATCGCGCGCACAAGGGGCTGTTCCAACAGGCCGACGGCGGTACGCTCTTTCTCGACGAGATCGGCGAGATGCCGCTGCCGCTGCAGGCCAAGCTGCTGCGCGTGCTGCAGGAAGGCACGATCCGCCCGGTGGGTGCCGAGCGCGAACTCAGCGTGGACGTGCGCATCATCGCCGCCAGCAACCGCCCGCTGGAAACCGAGGCCGGGCGCGAGGCGTTCCGCGAAGACCTGTTCTTCCGTCTGGAAACCTTCATTCTGCAGGTGCCGCCGTTGCGTGATCGCGAGGAGGACCTCGAATTGCTGGCCGCCGGCTTCGTCGCCCACTTTGCCGCACGCGGCGGACGGCCGGTGCGCGGCATCGCGCCGGCGGCGCTGGAGCAGCTACGCCGCTATCCGTTCCCGGGCAACGTGCGCGAGCTGCAGAACGCCATCGAGCGGGCGGTGACCTTCTGCCACGGGCGCAGCATCGAGCTGGAGCACCTGCCCAGCCGCATCGCCAGCTACCGTGACGACAAGGCCCGCAGCGCCGGGGCCGAGCTGCTCGCCGAGCTCAGCGATGGCCCGTTGCTGCCGACCCTGGAAGAGCTGGAACTGCGTTATATCGAGCACGTGCTCAAGCTGGTGGATGGCAACAAGCGCCGCGCGGCGGCCTTGCTCGGCATCGGACGGCGCACGCTGTACAGACGCCTCGGCGAGCGCGAGGAAGGCTGATCGGGCTCGCCGCAGGGCGCCCGAAGGCGCACACTGCCGGCCTTTTCCCAGTGAGGAGCGAACATGCTCAACAACGACGTCCTGCGCAGCCTGCGCTACACCCTCAAGGTCAGCGATGCGCAGATGGCCGAAATCGCGGCCCTGGGTGGTTGCACGGTTGCCGAGGCCGAGGTTCGCGCCTGGCTCAGCCGCGAGGACGAGGACGGCTATCAGGAATGCCCCGACGAGGCGATGGCGCGTTTTCTCGACGGGCTGATCTATTTCAAGCGTGGCAAGGATGAAAGCCGCCCGGCACCGCCGCTGGAACTGCCGGTCAGCAACAACCAGATCCTGAAGAAACTGCGGGTGGCCTTCGAGCTGCGCGACGAAGACCTGCAGGCGATCCTGCATGCCGCCGATCTGCAGCTGTCGAAATCCGAGCTCGGCGCACTGTTCCGCAAGCCCGGGCACAGCAACTATCGGCCCTGCGGCGACCAGCTGCTGCGCAATTTCCTCAAGGGGCTTTCGCTGCGCCAGGGCTGAGCTGCACCGCAGGGCACCTCGAGTGGTAAATGGCCGGGCGGCCGCTACGCTGAAGCAGGCAGCTAGCCGCATGCCCGGTGCGCAGCTCGGCGCCGGGAACGCCATAACAACAAGATGACCGCCCCCTGTGGCGGTGCCCCGAGGTGCGTGCCATGAAGACCTTCCGCCTGACCCTGAGCGCCCTGCTTGCGCTGAGCTGCGCCGCTGCCATCGCGGCGCCGACCAGTGACGAAGCCCTGGAGCGCATGCGCTCGATGAAGACCACCGGCCAGTCCCTGGACATGAAGACCATTGCCCAGGACGGCCCCACCGCCGATGCCATCCGCGAGAACCTCAAACGCATCAAGCTGCCCGAAGGGTTTCGCATTGACCTCTACGCCGTAGTGCCCGATGCCCGCCATATGGCAGTCGGGCCGTCCAGCGGAGTGGTCTTCGTCGGCACCCGCAAGACCGACCTGTGGGCGGTCACCGATCGCACCAAGAACCGCACCGCCGACGAGGTGAAGCGCTTCGCCCCGGCGATCTCCTTCACCCAGCCTGGCCCCTGTTTCAGCCCGGACGGCTTTCTCTTCGTCGCCGAGCACAACCGCGTGCTGGTGTTCCCGGCCGCCGAGTTCTTCTACGAGGGGCCGGACGTGGCGGCGGACATCGTCGTGCCGACCGGCGAGCTGATCCCCAAGGATGAAGAGAGCTACAACCACGGCGCGCGGGTCTGTGCCATCAGCCCGGACAACAAGCTCACCATCTCCCTCGGCCAGCCGCACAACGTGCCGCCCAAGGACAAGCTGGAGCTGTACGAGCGGCACGGCATCGGCGGCATCGTGCGCATGGAGCGCGACGGCAGCAAGCGCGAGGTCTACGCCACCGGCGTGCGCAACTCGGTGGGCATCACCTATCACCCGACGACGAAGGAGCTCTGGTTCACCGACAACCAGGTCGACGGTATGGGCGACGACACGCCGCCAGGCGAGATCAATCGTGCACCCAAGGCCGGAATGAAGTTCGGCATGCCCTGGTACGGCGGCGGCCAGGTGCGTACCAACGAGTACGCCGACGAAACGCCGCCGGAAGGCCTGACCCCGCCGGTGGTGGAAACCATTGCCCACGCCGCCGACATGGGCCTGACCTTCTACACCGGCAAGCAGTTTCCCGAGCAGTACCGCGGCGGGCTTTTCAGCGCCCAGCGCGGCAGCTGGAACCGCACCGTGCCGGCGGGTGCGCGGGTGATGTTCACGCCGTTTGCGGCCGATGGCAGCGGTCCGTCCGGCGAGACGGTGCCCTTCGCCGAAGGCTGGCTGGACGAGGAAACCGGCGAGTACTACGGCCGCATCGTCGATGTCGCGCAGCTCAAGGA
>DNMQ01000268.1 GCA_003488145.1 Pseudomonas sp. | reverse complement strand
CTTTCGTCAAGGGCAACAAGGGGAGCCCGCAGAATTCGGAAAAAATCGTACGCTAAGGTTTTCC
This sequence comes from Pseudomonas sp., assembly GCA_003488145.1. Lineage (GTDB taxonomy): Bacteria > Pseudomonadota > Gammaproteobacteria > Pseudomonadales > Pseudomonadaceae > Stutzerimonas. The sequence continues at coordinate 6,930 of DNMQ01000268.1, read as the reverse complement.
AGGCAACCGTAGCGGCCTGAACTTCCCGTCTTCCAGCCTGCGGCTCTGCCGCCAGCCGTAATCGCAGGTCAGGTTGATGTGCTCCCAGCCCAGCGGCGACAGGTATTGCAGCAGCTCGCCGTCCACCGGCTTGCCGGCTTCGACCAGTCCCTGGGTGGCGCGCTCCAGGTACACCGTGTTCCACAGCACGATGGCGGCCGTCACCAGGTTGAGGCCGCTGGCCCGGTAGCGCTGCTGCTCGAAGCTCCGATCCCTGATTTCCCCAAGGCGGTTGAAGAACACCGCCCTAGCCAGCAAGTTGCGAGCCTCACCTTTGTTCAGGCCGGCATGCACGCGGCGGCGCAGCTCAACACTTTGCAACCAGTCCAGGGTGAACAGCGTGCGTTCGATCCGGCCCAGTTCGCGCAGGGCGACGGCCAGGCCATTCTGGCGCGGATAGCTGCCGAGCTTGCGCAGCATCAGCGAGGCGGTGACGGTGCCCTGCTTGATCGAGCTGGCCAGGCGCAGGATGTCATCCCAATGGGCACGGACGTGCTTGATGTTCAGGGTGCCTCCTATCAGCGGGCGCAGCGCCGGGTAGGCATGCACGCCCTGCGGCACATACAGTTTGGTTTCGCCGAGGTCGCGGATGCGTGGTGCGAAGCGGAAGCCCAGCAGGTGCATTAGGGCGAAGACGTGATGGGTGAAGCCGGCCGTGTCGGTGTAGTGCTCCTCGATCCGCAAGTCGGACTCGTGGTACAGCAGGCCATCGAGCACGTAGGTGGAATCGCGCACGCCGACATTCACCACGCGGGTGCTGAATGGCGCGTACTGGTCGGAGATGTGGGTGTAGAACAGCCGGCCCGGCTCGCTGCCGTACTTCGGGTTGACGTGCCGGGTGCTTTCGCCCCGGCCGCCCGCCCGGAAGCGCTGGCCATCGGACGAAGAGGTCGTGCCGTCGCCCCAGTGAGCGGCGAAGGTATGACGGAACTGGTGGTTGACCAGCTCGGCCAGGGCCGCCCAGTAGGTTTCGTCTCGGATGTGCCAGGCTTGCAGCCAGGACAGCTTGGCGTAGGTCAGGCCGGGGCTCGACTCGGCCATCTTGGTCAGCCCGAGGTTGATTGCATCACCGAGGATCGCGGACAGCAGCAACGTCCGGTCTTTGGCCTCGGCCCCGTCCTTCAAGTGGGTAAAGTGGCGGCTGAAGCCCGTCCAGTCGTCAACGTCCATCAGCAGTTCGGTGATCTTGATGCGCGGCAGTAACTGGCTGGTCTGGTCGATCAGCGCCTGCGCACGATCTGGCACCGCTGAATCCAGCGGGGTGATCTTCAGCCCGGACTCGGTGAGGATGGCCTCGGGCATCTCGTTGTCCTTGGCCAGGCGGATGACGGTGGCCAACTGCTCGTCCAGCAGCGGCAATCGCTCTTCCAGATACTGGTCGCTGTTGGGATTGATCGTCAGGGGCAGGGCCTGTTCCCGCTTGAGCGTGGCGAACTTCTCTGCCGGCAGCAGGAAGTCGTCGAAGTCACGGAACTGCCGCGAGCCCTTGACCCAGATGTCGCCGGAGCGCAGGGCGTTCTTCAGCTCGGAAAGCGCGCAGATTTCATAGAAGCGCCGGTCGTTGCCTTCCAGGGTGATCACCAGCGGCTTCCAGCGGGGCTTGATGAAGGCCGTTGGTGCATCGGCCGCCACCTTGCGCAGGCTGTCGGCGTTCATCTCGCGCAGGGTCTGCACGGCTGCCAGCACGCCTTGCGCGGCCGGCGCAGCGCGCAGTTCCAGCACCTCCAGCAAGGCCGGCGTGTAACGGCGCAGAGTGGCGAAGTTCTCGCCGACCAGGTGCAGATGGTCAAAGCCTTCCGGCCGGGCAAGCAGCTCGGCCTCGCTGACGCTCTCGGTGAACTCGTCCCAAGGTATCACCGCTTCGATGGCTGCATAGGGGTCGCTGCCGCTTTCCTTGGCCTCCAGCAGCGCCTGGCCGATCTTCGAATACAGGCGCACCTTGTCGTTGATCGCCTTGCCCTGTTTCTGGAACTGCTGCTGATGCTTGTGCTTCGCGCTGCTGAACAGCTTGACCAGGATACGGTCGTGCAGATCGACCAACTCATCAATCACAGTCGCGGTGCTCTCCAGCACCACCGCGGCCAGGGTCGCGTAGCGTCGCTGAGGCTCGAACTTGCCGAGGTCCTTGGGTGTCATCTGCCCACCCTCGCGGGCCAGCTTGAGCAGGCGGTTCTGATGGATGTGCCGGCCCAGGCCTTCGGGCAAGTCCACCAGCTGAAATGTCTTCAGCCGCTCGATGTGTTCAAGCATGTGCCGGGAGTTGGGTTTCAGCGGTGCCTGTCGCAGCCAGGTCAACCAGGTGATGCTGCTGCCGGCCTTGAGCGTCAACAGCTCGTCCAGCTTGGCCCGATGCGAGTCCGTAAGTGGATCGACCAGGGCGCGGTAGACCCGCCGATTGGCCCGCGCAATGGCCTCCGAGCAAGCCCGGTCGATCACGCTCAACGCCGGCAGGATGCGTCGCCTCTGCCGCAGGCTCTCCAGCGCCTGACCGGCCAGCAGCAAGCCCTTGTCGGTCTGCTGGGCCAGTTCGGTCAGCTCGCGCACCAGGGCGCGGAAGTCGGACAGGCCGAACGGGGCCAGTTGCAGGTAGGTGCGCAGTTCCTGGGCGTGCTCGCGACGGGTCACGTCGCGCTCGCCGTACTTCTCCCAACTCGCCGGATCGGTCTGGACTTGCTTGGCCACCCACAGGATCACCGGCTCGGGCCGCTCGCTGTCGGTGCCCAACGCATAGCCGGGGAAGCGCAGCAGGCAGAGTTGCACCGCAAAGCCCAGACGGTTGGCGTCGCCAGCGCCGCTGGCGGATCAGCGACAGGTCGGAATCGTTGAAGGTGTAGTAGCGGATCAGGTCATCCTGGCTTTCCGGCAGCGCGAGCAGGGTGTCCCGCTCCGTGGCCGAGAGGATCAAGCGACGCGGCATGTATCAGTCGTCCGTGCGGAGGTACTGGTAGAGGGTTTCCCGGCTGATGTTGAATTCACGGGCGAGCTGCGCCTTGGGCTCGCCGGCCGTCGCTCGCTGCCGCAGGGTAGCAGCCTGCTCATCGGACAGGGCTTTCTTGCGGCCTCGGTACGCGCCGCGCTGCTTGGCCAAGGCGATGCCCTCGCGCTGCCGCTCACGGATCAAGGCGCGCTCGAACTCAGCGAAGGCCCCCATCACAGATAGCATCAGGTTGGCCATCGGGGAGTCCTCGCCCGTGAACACCAAGCCCTCCTTCAGGAACTCGATGCGCACGCCGCGCTGGGTCAGCTTCTGCACCAGGCGGCGCAGGTCATCGAGGTTGCGCGCCAGACGATCCATGCTATGCACCACCACGGTGTCGCCCTCACGGACGAAGCTCAGCAACGCCTCCAGTTGCGGGCGCTGATTATCCTTGCCCGAGGCCTTGTCGGTGAACAGCTTGCTCACCTGGGTCTGTTCCAGTTGGCGTTCCGGGTTCTGGTCGTAACTGCTGAATTTGTCAGGCTGAAATCTATGACTTTGGCAAGCAGAGGTCAAAAAATTAATGATGGACTCTATCTGACGGCGTAGCGCTGGGCTGCCTGACATCCGGTTAGGGTATAGCCCAACCTGACGGCCTTTAGGTCTTGTATTTGATTTGAGTACTAATATTTCCCCCGGCCATATGGCGAGAAGCCTTGAGGGGGAGCCTGACTCAAGATTTCAAATGAACCAGCCGATACAATGAAGGCACATTGAAATATCTAATAATGAGGTGACACGATGAGTGGTTGGCTAGCCCGTTTCTCAATAAAAACCCGTATCATCGGCTTGCTCGTGCTTCTAGCATCTATGGCTGTCGGCTTGCCAATGGCTGGTCTTAATGGAATGCGCACCAGCAATGCAGTGATTGATCGGCTGTACAACAACATGTTGCTACCGATCGACAAGCTTGGCGACATCAATAACCACATGCACAACGCGCGTGCTCAGCTTTTGCTTGCCCTTCAGCATGAGCCCGGAAGTGCCTTCGAGAAGGCGCATGATCATCCATCGAGTATGCATTTCGATAGAGTGGATAAAAGCGTAAGCATCATCCGTGAGCGCCTTTCTGACTACCAGCGTATACCAATGAGCAAAGAACAGCAGCGCCTTAGCACTGAGCTGCAGAACAAATTGTCTGATTACTTGGATAATGGTGTTCTGCCGACGCTCAATGCGATGCGCCAAGGCGACTATGCGGGAGGGAACCAAATCCTGCTAACCCGCCTTGATCCTGCTTTTATGACTACCTATGCCAGCTTGCGCACTCTTATTGAGTCGGAGGCGTCGGCAGCTGAATTAAGCTTTCAAAACGCGGATAAGCAATTCGAGCGTCTTGTGGCGATGATAGGACTGGCGCTGGTAGTGGCTCTGTCTCTGGTCACAGTCACGGCTCTGGCCACTGTGCCAAGTATCACCAAAGGCGTTCGGGAGCTTCAAGTCGGCGGTCAGCAGCTCGCTGATGGCAATTTGGGCTATCGAGTTACCTATCAGGGGCGTGATGAGCTGGGCGAAATATCTAGCGCATTCAATGAAATGGCTTCGCGTTTTCACCACACCTTTCAAGAGTTGGCAGGTGCCGTGGAGCAACTGGCAGCTGCAGCTGAGCAGACGGCCCAGGCAAGTAGTCAAACCAGTGACGGTATCCGCCGCCAGCAGCTGGAGACAGACCTGATAGCTACTGCGATGAACGAAATGTCCGCTACTGTTCAGGACGTAGCGGGGAACGCTGCCAGTGCGGCACGGGCGGCACAGGAGGCCGATCAGCAGTCTGAAAGCGGCATGCGCGTGGTTCATCAAACAATCGCTTCTATTGACAGCCTCGCCAGTGAAGTTGAACACGCTGCCACTGTGATTCATGAGCTTGAGGCAGACAGTGCTGGTATTAGCTCTGTAGTGGATGTCATTCGAAGCATTACCGAACAAACCAACCTGCTTGCCCTTAACGCGGCTATTGAAGCTGCACATGCTGGTGAGCACGGACGAGGCTTTGCTGTTGTCGCGGATGAGGTGCGCTCGCTTGCTTCGCGCACGCAACAGTCAGCCAACGAAATTCAGGCCATGATTGAAAAGCTGCAGAGCGGCGCAAATCGTGCTGTTGCTGTCATGGAAAGCAGTTGCAGCAAAGCACAAGCTGGTAAGCAGCAGGTTGCCAGTGCAGGCCATATGCTGGAGCAAATCAGTAATGCTGTGGCGACCATTAATGACATGAATGCCATGATTGCTTCTGCAGCTGAGGAGCAAAGCTCTGTCGCGGAGGAGATCAGCCGTAACGTTACCAACGTAAGCCAGATTGCCGAAAAAACTAGCGAAGCCTCACGTCAGAATGTTGCCACCAGTACGCAATTGGCTTCTCTGGCAAGCCAACTTCAGCGTCTGATGCACATGTTCCGTCTTTAGGGAAACTCTGAAAAGCCCCAGCTTCGCGGAATTGATGCGCTGTAACCCGCTCGGCTGCTGGGCTCTTTTTCCCGAGAAAGGACTTCCTCAGGCCATCCTGAGGAGGGTGTTTTTAACTTTGTGTAAACGGTCATTTGGCAGGAGACTGCCAGCCTCAAGGAGTACCCATGACCGTAGTAAAACGCACCAAGCGAGCGAAGCCCGACCCTGAACTCGTTAAGCTCGCCGACAGCCTGCTGGTCAATTACAAGAAACCGGAAGATTTGATTGGCGAAAACGGCCTGCTCAAGCCAGCTCACCAAGATGCTGGTCGAGCGTGCGCTGGAAGCCGAGATGACCGAGCACCTGGGCATGGCAAGAGTGGATCGATCTTCAACGCCGGCGGTAATGCCCGTAACGGTCACAGCGACAAAACCCTCAAGGGCGATTTCGGCGAACTGCCGCTGGCCATCCCTCGTGACCGCCAGGCGCTGTTCGAGCCGCAGCTGGTGGCCAAGCAGCAAACCCGCTGGACGGGCTTCGACGACAAGATCATCTCGCTGTACGCCCGCGGCCTGAGCGTACGAGAGATCCAGGGGCACCTGGAGGAGATGTACGGCACCGAGGTCTCCCCAACCCTCATCTCGACCGTCACGGACGCGGTAAGCGACGAGGTGAAGCTCTGGCAGGGCCGTCCACTCGATCCGCTGTACCCGATCCTTTATCTGGACTGCATCCACGTCAAAGTGCGCGATGCCGGCGCGGTGCGGACCAAGGCGGTGTACCTGGCTATCGGGGTCAATATGGACGGGCACAAGGAAGTGCTGGGGCTGTGGATCGCCCAAACCGAGGGTGCCAAGTTCTGGTTGCAGGTAGTCACCGAGCTGAAGAACCGTGGCGTGCAGGACATTTTTATCGCCTGCGTGGACGGCCTCAAGGGCTTCCCCGAGGCGATCGAAACGGTCTATCCGAAAGCCTGCGTGCAGTTGTGTATCGTGCACATGGTGCGCAACAGCCTGAACTTCGTGTCCTGGAAAGCGCGCAAGGAAGTGGCCGCCGATCTGAAGCTGGTCTACACCTCGGCGACGGTCGAACTGGCCGAGCAACGGCTGACGGAGTTTGAAGAAAAGTGGGGTGGTCAGTACCAGTCAATCGGCCTGTCCTGGCGGCGTAACTGGGCACGGGTTATCCCGTTCTTCGACCATCCGGCCGAGATCCGCAAGGTGATCTACACCACCAACGCCATCGAATCGATCAACATGAGTTTGCGCAAGGTGATCAAGACCCGGGCCTCGTTCCCAACTGACGAGGCCGTGAGCAAGCTGTTTTATCTGGCGCTGAACAACATCAGCAAGAAGTGGACGATGCCGATACGGGACTGGAAAGCGGCTCTGAATCGCTTCAGTATCCAGTTCGAAGATCGATTGATGCAGGATTAATAGAAATCCCGTTTACACATAATCCGGGACACCCTCATCCTTAGCGTACGTTATTTTCCGGATTCTGCGGGCTCCCCAACAAGAACGACTTCATTG
>DNMQ01000269.1 GCA_003488145.1 Pseudomonas sp. | reverse complement strand
CACTCCTCGGCCTTGGACTGAGCAGCGCCAGACTGCCGGAAGTCGCGGTTCATATAGAAGTTGCGCAGGTCGATGCTTGCCTTGCTGTCTTCGATGAAGGCGGCGCTGGCGGGATTGGTGGCGATCACTACGGCGCCGCCGCAGAGAATGTGGCAGAGGGATTTGTGGTGCAGTCGCATGGTATTTCCTCTTGTTGTTGTTTTGGGCCGCTCTCGGGCGGCTACAGGGCATAGAGCGAAAGGCGTGCCAGGCGCGGCGCTCGAGTGGCCACCCGCCGCAATGGCACGTGGTAGAGCGGTCTATGGGCGGTTGGCTGGGCTTGCTGCGAGGGCTGCGGTGCGTCCGTTGGACTGGACATGTATGGCGGACGGTGGTGTTCTGCGGGGTCGAGGTGTCCAGTCGGGCAGACTGGACGGCGCCGGCGGGTGAGACCGGCACCGGATCAGATCAGCGCGTGCCCCTGCGACTCTTGACGCAGACGAAGCTCGATGCGGCATTCACGTCGCCCTTGCCGAAGTACTTCGGCCAGCCGGGGTATTCACACAGCGGGCGGGTGCGGCCGGGTACGCCAACGCTGTCGGCTACGACCTGCCGGCGCGGCGCGCGGCCCTGTTCGACCCAGTCTTCCAGCGCGGTCAGCGAATCCCAGGCGGCGTTGAACACGGTGCTGGCGGCGTGGCCGTAGCCGGGGATCTCGTAGTAGCGCAGGAAGTGCCTGGTCCTGCCTGGGCCCATGTCGCGGCGTACGCGCTTGTAATACTCGGCGGTGGCGCGGGTGCTCACCAGTTGGTCGGAAGTGCCGTGTGCCATGAGGATCTTGCCGCCGTTGCGGGCGAAGGCGGTGAGGTCGGTCCGGTTGACGTCCTGGCGCAGCGACAGCTCGCTGATGCGCGCCTGCCATGGACCGGGGTTTTGCGGGTCGAGGGTCAGCGAATTGAACGTGGGATTGCGCGTCACGACGTAGCGCACCCATTCATCCCAGAAGCCCGAATGGTAGGGCGCGCCCTCGGCGAAGCCGGTGCCGTGCACGGGCATCGGATAGCTCGGCTGCAGGGTGTTGAGGCCGAGGCGGTTGACCACCAGCTGCAGGCCTTCACCTGGCCGGCCGAGGTCGGTGCCCCAGGTGTTGAAGCCGGGGTAGTGGGTCTCGCCGCTTGCCAGCCGGAAGTTGAAGCGGATCGGGCTGTTGAACACCCGCAGCGCCTGGATCTGCGCATCCGACAGGCAACGCTGCGAGGTGTCGGCACCGCCCGGGCAGCGCAGCGGTTTGCCGTTGAGTTTGGCGCGGGCCGGGTCGAACCGTGCATTGCACGCGGCCTGATGGCTGACCACGCCGTCGCGCACGCCGTCCAGCCCATCGCAGGCCTGCATCGCGGCTTCCAGCAGTGCGGCGCGTTTCTCCAGGCTGGGGAAGGCACCGGGCTGGGCGAGTGCACGGGTGATGCGGCCGAACTGCAGGTCCAGCGCCAGGGCGTTATAGGCGGGGTAGAGAGCGATCACACCGTTGAAGTCGGTCGGCCATTGCTGCACCACGGCCAGCGCCTCGCGGCCACCGGTGGAGCCGCCGGCGAAATAGCTGCGCTCGGGCGCGGCGCTGTAGCGTTGTTCGATCAGGTAGATGGCGGTATCACGGGTTTTCTTCAGCGCGTCGTGGGCGTAGTTGGCCAGGGCTTCGTCGTTCCAGGCGAAGGAGCCGGGGCTCAGCGGATCGGCCACATGCCCGGAATCGCTGCCGAACACCGCGTAGCCACGGCCGAGCGGTGTGGGTTGATCGACGGGGCCAGCGGGTACGTTGCCGGCGACGTTCGGCACCGTGCCGTTGTAACCGCCGCCGCCGAACATCATTGCCTTACGGTTCCACTGTTCGGGCAGCACCAGGCGCATGCGTATTGCCGGTGCGGCGGGATCGACCGGGCGAATCTCGGCGCTGAGGTCGCAATAGGTGCCGAACGTCTGCGGTGCGCTGCCGCCAGCCGCGATAGGGGTCGCTGCGGTGACGCGCGCGCCGCTGCTGGGCAGGCCGATGGCCTGGGCCGGTATCTCGCGGCCAAGCAGTTCGGTGCAGGTCGCCGCCTGCACGGATTCGGCGGCAAGTAGCGCCAGCGCCAAGGGCGTCAGGCACAGCGCGCGGCGGGTAAACGGATTGCTACGGATAGGCATCATTGGGGCTTCCTTCTTGTTGTTGTCGAGCCGATGCGCCGGGTCGGGCGCATAAGCGCTCAAGCCAATGACATGCCAGCGGACGGAAGGAAGGGAGAGCAGGCGATAGTCGGTCATCGCCGTCGGGGCGAGGGCTCTAGGGCGGGGATGCGGAAGCCGTGGGGGGAGGCAGAAAGATGTTCGGCGCGGCGGAGCTCAGGTGAAGCGATGTCCGGCGCGCTGGACGACTGTCCGCCGCGCCGGACACTCGGGTGGCTAGTTGTAGCGGCCGTTGATTCCGCCGACGCTGTAGCGCCCGGCACCGAGCAGCAGGATGGCCAGCGCGCCGAACAGGAACAGGCCCTGCAGTTCGATGGCCCAGCCGCCCATCGGCCCGATGTCGAACAGTTCGGCCCGGTGCGCCAGCGCCAGCGCGACGACCATGTTGCCCAGCATCAGCAGAGCGCCGAGGCGGGTGTAAAAGCCAAGGATCACCAGCAGCGGCCCGACCACCTCACCCAGGTAGACGCCGTAGGCGAGGACCGTCGGCAAGCCCATGCTGGCCAGCATGCCACCGATGCCATCGACGCCGTGCAGCAGTTTGTGGATGCCGTGCAGCAGCATCAGCACGCCGACTGCCAGTCTGAGAACCAGTTTGCCTGCATCGTCTGTCATCGTTGCGCGTCCCCTTGCGGCGCCGGGAATCGGCGGCCCTGCCTCCAATGTAGATCAGCCGCTGTGACATTGCCGCGTCGTCAACGACGGCCAAGCCGCGGGTTAGACCGCTCAGCGCTGGCTCAGGCCATGCTGCTGCAGCTTGCTGTAGAGGCTGGCGCGGGAGATGCCGAGCTCCAT
>DNMQ01000342.1 GCA_003488145.1 Pseudomonas sp. | reverse complement strand
ACGTTGCGCATCATCAGCTGTCCTTGCGGCAAGAGGACCAGCGCATCGTCGTGCAGCTCGACCAGGCCATCGGCCACCGGTTCGGCGAGCTTTGCCAGCGAATCGGCGAAGTATTCCTCGAAATTGATGCCATGCCTCTGTTCGATCTGGCGGTAGTCGACGCGGCTATGGCACATCAGCGACACGATGACGTCACGGCGCAGGCAGTCATCGTCGCTCAGCTTGTAGCCGCGCTGCACCGGCAGCATGCCCTCGTTGAGGCGCGCGTAATACTGCGAAAGCTCCTTGACGTTCTGGCTATAGCTGTCGGCGACCTTGCCTATGGAGGAAATGCCCAACCCGATCAGGTCGCAATCGGCGTGGGTCGAATAACCCTGGAAGTTGCGCTGCAGCGTGCCATTGGCGCGCGCCAGGGCCAGCTCATCTTCCGGCAGGGAGAAGTGATCCATGCCGATATAGATGTAGCCGGCGGCGGTAAGGCGCTGGATGGTCAGTTCCAGCAGTTCGAGCTTGCGCTCCGGCGGTGGCATGTCCTCTGGGCGGATCAGCTTCTGTGCGCGTACCAGCTCCGGCAGGTGGGCATAGCTGTAAGCGGCGATGCGGTCCGGACGAATGTCGATGATCTTGTCCAGCGTGGTGTCGAAGCTGGCCACCGTCTGCAGCGGCAGGCCGTAGATCAGGTCGACGCTGATGGACTTGAACTGTGCGTCGCGGGCGGCCTGGACCAGCTCGCGAGTCTGCTCCTCGGTCTGGATGCGGTTGACGGCGATCTGCACCTGCTCGTCGAAATCCTGCACGCCGAAGCTCAGGCGGTTGAAGCCCAGCTTGCGCAGGCCGTGGATCTGCTCGGGCGTGACGGTGCGCGGGTCCACCTCCAGCGAGAACTCGTGGTTGTCGCTGTCATCCATGTTGAACGCCTGATGCAGGCTCGCCATCAGGTCGGCCAGCTGCTCGCTGGTGAAGTAGGTGGGTGTGCCACCGCCGAGGTGCAGCTGAGTGAGCTTGCGCGAACGATCGAACAGTTCGCCCTGCATGGCGATCTCGCGCTTGAGGTATTCGAGGTACTCGACGGCGCGCTCGGTCTTGTGGGTGATGATCTTGTTGCAAGCGCAGTAGTAGCAAAGGCTCTTGCAGAACGGAATGTGGATGTATACCGACAGCGGCTTGGGCGTTTGCGCCTGATTGCTGCGTGCGGCGGCGGCACGGTAATCATCCTGGGCGAAGGCCTGGTGAAACTGTGGGGCCGTGGGGTAGGAGGTGTAGCGCGGACCTGGACGGTCGTATTTCTCGACCAGGGCGCGGTCGAAGCTCGGCAGTTGGTCCATGTTCGTTTTACCTAAGGTTGAATTCGGAGTCCGGCGCGGAACGCGGTGTCACCCTCGGGTGTGTCCGGCTCAGGCAGGTCATGGGCGCGGATTATGGACGATTCGGTCCGGCGCGCCGACTGTCTCAGATCAAGAATAGCGCCCCGGCGGCACTCCGAACCGCACCGTTGGGCGATTCGAAATGCGTACCGGGCGCGGCCGGGAAGGCCGCGCCGCAGTGGTCAGAGCTTGAACTGGCCGACCAGACGGTTCAGCTCGGTTGCCAGACGCACCAGCTCATCGCTGATCTGCGAGGTCTGGGATGCGTCAGCCGAAGTGGTGTCCGCAATACGGCTGATGGTCGTGATGTTGCGATTGATCTCTTCGGCAACCGCATTCTGTTGTTCGGCAGCCGTTGCGATCTGGGTGTTCATCTCGTTGATGGTGCCGACTTCGTCGGCGATCACAGCGAGACTCTGGGCAGCCTTCTCGACGCATTGCGAACCCGACCGGGCACGCAGTTGTGCTTCGCTCATGGCCTGCACCGCATTGCGAACGCCGCTTTGCAGCTGTTCGATCATGGCCTGGATTTCTTCGGTGGATTTCTGCGTGCGCGAAGCTAGGGTACGTACCTCATCGGCCACCACCGCAAAGCCGCGGCCCTGTTCGCCGGCGCGTGCCGCTTCGATGGCTGCGTTCAGCGCCAGCAGGTTGGTNNGCGATCAGCACTTCGATACCGTCCAGTGCCTCAGTGGCGACCTTCACGCCGGCTTTTGATTCGTTGTCGGCGCCGGTCGATGCCGTGGCGGTCTGGCTGGCATTACGTGCCACTTCCTGCACGGTCGCGCTCATCTCGTTCATCGCCGAGGCGACCATGTCGGTCTCGCTGCGCTGCTCGTTGACGGCAGCCAGGGTCTTCTCTGCAACATGGGATACCCGCTCGGAGACATCACTGAGCTGATGGGTAACGCCCGCGACGGCCTCCAGGCTATGGCGGAACTTGCCGATCATGCGGTTGAAGGCATCGCCCATCGCGCCGATTTCGTCCTTCGCACCCACTTCGACGCTAAGGCTGAGGTCTTCGTCCTCGGCCATGGTATTCATGGTGTGGCGCATGGCAGTGATGCGGCGAATGATGACGTGGCGCACGGTCAGGCACATGACCACCACGCCGATGAACAGCAGCAGCAACTGAATCCCGCCACTGATCATGATGTTGCGGTCGACTTCCTGGTCCAGCGCCTTGAGGTCATAGCTGATGCGCACAGCGCCCATGACCGTGTTCTCGCCAACCTGGTGGCAGGTCAGGCAGTTGGTACCGCGGTAGTCCGCGTGGGCCAGGATGGGATTGATGACGGTCAGCACACGGCCACCGCTCTGCTTGTTGACCTCGATGATCGCCTCGCCGCTCAGCGCGCGGCGATCCAGCGCGTCGGCCGGGGCCTGGTGGTCATAGCCAGGGCCGAACACCTTGGTGACTTCTTCCCCGCGGATGATGCGCGCATCGATAACGCCTGGGCGCGCGAGAATCTTGTTCCGCAGCACCTCTCGCTGAGCCATGGTGCCGGTCAACATCATGGTGTTGATGCTATCGAAATAGGAGTCGGCGGCATCCTTGGTCTGCTGCTCTACAACTTGGAGCACGAGCCGCTTCTCCGTACTGGCAGAGAAGAACAACGAGGCAGACATGATCGCCACCAGGACCAGCACCAGGGCCAGGTTGATCTTTGTCTGCACGGACATTTGTCGGGAGGCGGAGCTGTTGTTCATGGTTTTCCTTAGTACTACTGCCACGCGGGGTCAGCTGCCATTGCAGCACTGCTGCGCTGCCGATACTTGCGGCGCAGCATTGAGCAGGCAGTCACCTGCTGATATCGGCGTGCTGTGCGTATTCTTGAAATCAACCGCAGGTGATAGCCATGCGCCATTATTGGGCGGCGCTATGGTATTGCTTTTCGACTCGAGAGAAGTGCTTCGGGCGACCGACAACAGTGCAATTGCACATTTTCCTGACTCAGGTCATGGGTCGACCGGCTCTCTTTCGGTGCAAGGTGCGACCAAGGTGTAATGATCATTGGCTATGGGTATTCGCGGTCGCGCGTCCGGTTATTCGGTCTCACTGGCACGGTGAAAAAACACCGACAGATGGCTTTACAGAGCGCCCCGACCGCCATTAGCGTGGCGACCCGCCGGAGCAGCGAAACCAGTGCCCCCGAGCGGCAGGCACATAATCTGCATCGAGCGTGAATGTCGCTGCGAACCCCGCTGCAAAACGATGGTCGTAGGCTCTACGCCGGCATGGCCGGGCAACACCGCAAGGCAGCTGCTGTTCTCGATGGCAGTGCATCGACTGGAACCTTTATTTCAAGGACTCACATGATCAAGAAATGCCTTTTTCCCGCTGCCGGATATGGCACCCGTTTTCTTCCTGCAACCAAAGCCATGCCCAAGGAAATGCTGCCGGTGGTGAACAAGCCCCTGATTCAGTACGGGGTTGAAGAGGCGCTGGCGGCGGGGCTGAACCAGATCGCGATCGTCACCGGGCGTGGCAAGCGCTCGCTGGAAGACCATTTCGACATCAGCTACGAGCTGGAGCACCAGATCCGCAACACCGACAAGGAAAAGTACCTGGTCGGTATTCGCCGCCTGATCGACGAATGCAGCTTCTCCTACACCCGCCAAGTGGAGATGAAGGGCTTGGGGCATGCGATTCTCAGCGGCCGCCCGCTGATCGGCGATGAGCCGTTCGCCGTGGTCCTGGCTGACGACCTTTGCATCAACCTCAATGGCGATCCGGTCCTGGCGCAGATGGTCAAGCTGTACAACCAGTTCCGCTGCTCGATCGTTGCCATTCAGGAAGTGCCGCCGGAAGAGACCAGCAAGTACGGCGTGATCGCCGGCGAGATGATCCGCGACGACATCTTCCGCGTCAGCCACATGGTCGAAAAGCCCAAGCCGGAAGATGCGCCGTCCAACATGGCGATCATCGGTCGCTACATCCTGACTCCGGACATCTTCGATCTGATCGAGCAGACCGAGCCGGGCAAGGGCGGTGAGATTCAGATCACCGACGCGCTGATGCGCCAGGCTCAGGATGGTTGCGTGCTGGCGTACAAGTTCAAGGGCCAGCGCTTCGACTGCGGTAGCGCCGAGGGCTACATCGAGGCGACCAACTTCTGCTACGAACACTTCTACCTGACCGGCAAGGCGTTCTGAAGCAATTGGGCCACCTAAGGGTGGCCCAGTCACTTCTGGGCCTGCTTCAAGGCTCCGGCATATCCTCGGCACCCGGTCCAAGCGGCTGCCCGTAGCTGAATTCGACATAGTTGCCCGCAGGATCGCGCAAACCGCAGTAGTAGCCCACCGGATAGGGTTCGTCGCGCGGCTCCCATATCAGACAGCCTTCCCTGCGCGCCAGGTCGGCAACCGCATCCACTTCCTCTCGACTGGCCAGCGCGAAGCCGAAATGGCTGTAGTCGTCCATCGCCAGTGATCGATCCTTGCCGCCCGGCATCATCACGAAGATGAACTCGCGCTCTTTTCCAGGCTCCGCCATCCAGACGATGCGTGAGCCCTTTCCGGGGCGCTCGTGAAACACGTGCATGCCGCAGAAGCGCTCATAGAACGCGATACAGGCGTCCAGATCGGGCACGTGCAGAGCCAGGTGGGTGAGGGTAGGGCGCATGCGGCACTCCTTCGGTGA
>DNMQ01000343.1 GCA_003488145.1 Pseudomonas sp. | reverse complement strand
GCCGTTCACGGTCGGCCGAATAGACAGACTGAAGCCTTCCGCTCCATGTCTGCGAGCCAGCGATCATAGCACCCGACCTGCGGCAAAACCACGCGGCAACTGTATGGAATATAGGTTCCAGAGGGGTTGGCGAGGCGAAGCAGCGGATGCAAACAACTGGCTGCGCCTTGCGTGGACCGCGCCGTCGGGCCGGGCGTTCCTTGCGACCTGCAAAAATGGCGCGCGGCCGGTTGTCGTGCGCCAGGGCGTCAGCTGGCGAATGCGAGCTGTGCGGCAATCGCGAACATCATGGCGGCGACGCCGAGGTCGATCAGGCGCCAGGTCAGCGGGCGGGCCAGCCAGGGCGCAAGCCAGGCGCCACCGAGCGCCAGGGTCATGAACCACAGTGTCGATGCACTGGCAGCGCCCAGTGTGTAGGCGCCTGGCTCGGGCTGTTGTGCGCCGAGTGAGCCGATCAGTACCACTGTATCGAGATAGACGTGCGGATTGAGCAACGTCACCGCCAGCGCGGCCAACAGCACCGTCCGCAGCGGTCGCGGCTGCGCATCAGCGCTGCGCAGGCTCTGTGGCTTGAACGCGCGACGCAGCGCCAGGGTGCCGTACCAGAGCAGGAACGCAACGCCGCCCCAGCGCGTGATCTCCAGCAGTAGCGGGTTGTTCGCCAGCACCGCTGCTAGTCCGAATACACCGACGCTGACCAACAGTACGTCACAGAGGATGCATAGCGCCGCCACTGGCAGATGATGCTCCCGGCGCAGGCTTTGCGCGAGCACGAACGCATTCTGCGCGCCGATCGCCATGATCAGCCCCGCCGCGACCAGAAGGCCGTTGATATAGCTTTGCCAGATTGCATTCATGCCGCACGCCTCGTCCGATTTACTGGCGAGTCTGGGCAGTGGGGCGTTATAAGAGAAACAAATTATTTTCAGGGTGCATTAGGAATACTGATGTTCGATTACAAATTACTCGCGGCGCTTGCGGCAGTTGTCGAACAGGCGGGTTTCGAACGAGCCGCGCAGGCGTTGGGGCTTTCGCAATCGGCCATATCCCAGCGGATCAAATTACTCGAGGCGCGCGTCGGCCAGCCGGTGCTGCTGCGCGATACGCCGCCCCGGCCGACCGAGCTGGGTCAACGATTGCTCAACCATGTGCAGCAGGTGCGCTTGCTCGAGCGGGACCTGCAAGGGCAGGTCCCGGCGCTGGACGAAAATCGCCTGCCCGAGCGATTGCGTATTGCCCTGAATGCCGACAGCCTGGCGACCTGGTGGGCCGGCGCGGTGGCGTCGTTCTGCGCCGAGCATCGGGTGCTGCTCGATCATGTGGTGGAAGACCAGGCGGTCGGGCTCAAGCGCATGCGGGCTGGCGAGGTTGCAGCCTGCGTGTGCGCGGCGGAACGGCCGCTGGCAGGCGCGCGCAGTCAGTTTCTTGGGGCGATGCGCTATCGCGCGCTGGCCAGTCCGGTCTTTGTCAGTCGGCATTTCCAGCGACCGGCAGCCGCTGCGGATCTGGCTCGGGTGCCTGCCGTGGTGTTCGGCCCGGATGACCAGCTGCAACACCGCTACATGGCGGCAGTCGGCGGGGGAGAGGCGTTCGTCCATCACCTCTGCCCGTCGTCCGAAGGTTTCGTACGCCTGCTGCAGAGCGGGCTTGGCTGGGGGCTGGTGCCGGAGTTACAGGTGCGCGGCGAACTTGCGCGCGGGGAATTGGTCGATGTGCTGTCCGGACCGCCGATCGACGTGCCTTTGTATTGGCATCACTGGCGTAATGGCGGGCAATTGCTCGACGAGCTGACCCGGCATCTGGTGCGTTGCGCCAGCGACTGGTTACTGGTTGATTGAGCGGTCAGGCGAGTACGCGCTGGCCTCGGTAAATACGTACCGTGGCGCCGCTGCTGGCCGCGCGTGGTGGAGGTGGTGCCGGCAACCGATCACTGAACGCGGCGAGCTGGCGTCCGAGTTCGCGGGTCAGCTCATCGTTGGAGTTCATGCACCCGGCAAGCATTGCCGTAACCGCATCCGGTTGGTCGAGATGGATGTCGAGTTGCTGCTCATCGCGAAGTCTGCGTCGCAGGCTGCGCATGCAGTCGATAACCGCCTTGTTCAGCTCCATGCTGTGTTCCTCGTGAATTGCCCTAAGGCCCAACATCCCTGTCGGAAGTGTCTATCCGCTGGCAAGAGAGACAGAGCAAGTGGCGTACCAATTTCCGGCGTTGCTGCGCGGTTTTTGCATCTGGCAGGCGAAGCGCCCGGCTGGCGAGGCCTGCAGACTGCCCGTAGTTGATGTCACCGCTGTGGTGCCTGTTCGCGGGGCTGCCGAGTGCGCCATTCGATGCACCGTGATGCGTATCACAAGCGGCGCACTGCTCTACCACGGTGCATCTGCTCCACCGGCGCGCCGTCACTGATGGGCACGCCCTGAATCGTTATACTGCGCGCTGTATTTCGCACCGCGCCATTGAAGGTACCCCATGCGCAACGATGCTCACGACGAACTGGACAACATTCCCAGCCTGACCGCAGGCCGTGACCGCGTGGAGCCCTATCCGGCGCCGGATCTCGAGCCGATCCGCAGAACCGCCGATGAGCCTGTGGATGACGGGCGCTCCCGCCAGAAACGTCGCCCTGCAAGCACTGCTGGCAAGGTGAGCACGGCGCCGCTGTGGGTCATGGTGCTGGCCTTGCTCCTCAGCCTTGGCGCTCTCGGGTGGTGGAGTTATCAGAAGATCGCCATGCTGGAAATGCAGCTGGTCGCCACCCAGGAAAGCTTCGCGCGTATCAGTGAGGATGCGGCGGGACGACTGCAGGACATCAGCGGGAAAGTCGTTGCGACCGAGTCCAATGTGACTACGGAAAGCGAGGCGGTGAAACTGCGCATCAAGCAGCTGGAGCAACAGGCCATCGATCTTGACCGCAAGCAGCAGGCCTTTGCTACCGAACAGCAGAGTCTGACTGGCAAACAGGGCAATCAGGATCGGCGCATGGACGAGCAGGGCACGCGCCTCGAACAGCTCGGCACCGATCTGCAGGCCCAGCAGCGCAGTACGGCAACCCTGGCAGAGAGCGTCAAAGCGCTGGGCAGCGAGCAGGCTTCGCTCAAGTCGGCGCTGGACGAACAGGCGAAGCTGGCCGGGCGGTTCGACGGTCTGAGCAAGGATGTCGCGGCGCTGAAGCAGAGCGGTAACCAGAGTCAGGCGATCAGTCGGCTCGAGCAGGACATCCTGGTGCTGCGCAGTGAGCTGGATAATCGGCCGGCGCCCGCGCCAAACGCGATCAACACCGCCGAGTTCGACTCCTTCCGGGCGCAGGTCACCCGCACCATCAATGCCATGCAGGGGCAGATCGCCAATCTGCAAGGTCAGCTCGACGGACGTTAACCGCGTAAGAGCCGCCGCGCGTATTCGCGACGGCGGCCTTTGCGCTCTACGAACCTTACAGGTCCCAGGCCAGTGACAGCCCCACTCCGTGGTCGCGGTTATCGTTGCCGCGGTAATGGTAGTTGGCGCGCAGCGCCAGACCGGGCGTCAGGCGGTGCGTCAGGCCCACGCTGAAGCGCGTCTGGTCGCCGGTCGGTACCGCGCCCGGCAGCTCGAAGCTGTTGCCCGACACACTGTTCAGCGACATGCGCAGGTCACGCCGATCCTCGTCCTCGCGCTCCACCTCCCGCGCCACCTCGCCGAATAGCCGCGTGCGTTCGCTCAGCGCATAGTCGCCGAACAGGCCGAGTGAGAGGCGCAGCGAATCCAGTTCCTGATCGTCATAGCTCAATGCAGTGGAGCGCTCGCCCTGCTCGCTGTAACCATCGACTTCGACCTTCTGATAGCTGGCACCGACGAATGGGCCGAACTGGAGTTGATCGCCTGGCTGCATCAGGTTGAAGCCAGCCTTCGCCGCCGCACCCCATAGCGTGCCTTCGGTGTCACCCTTTTCCGTGCGCTCGCTGATGCCAAGGGCGAACGTACGCTTGAGGTCGTGGTAGTCCAGATAACCGGCGCTGAGGCTGAAGTCGGAGAACAGACGCTGGTATTCGTAACGGGCGAAGGCCGTGGCCAGGTAGCTGCGCATGTCGTACTCGGAGTCGTTTCTGCCCAGTTCCAGCGAGTTTTCCGCCAGGCCCAGGCTGACGCCGGCCAGCCACGTCTCACTCAAACGCTGGGTAACACCAAGCGACAGACTCAGGCCGCTACCGTCACCGCCACCGTAACCGTCGTACTCAGGCCGGTTGTAACCACCCTGGACGAAGGTGCGCCAGGCGCCGACCGCCTGCCAGTCGCCGCGCCGCGCAGACAGTTCGTTGTCCAGTTGCTGCAGGTGAGCGCGCAGTGCCGAGCGGCCCATTTCCGGTAGCAGGGATACTTCCCACGGCGCGGAAATGATCGAGTACAGGTAGTCGGCGCTGATCTGATGAACAGCGGTGGTTGGATGGACGGCGTCGTTGAACAGCAGGCGGCTAGGATCAGGTGCTGTGCCGCCGAGGCTGTAGGTCGGGTCCGGCAGGCAGGTGCCGCCCGACGCATCGAAACACACGGCTGTCTGTGCCACGTTGGGGTCGAAGCCGAAGGCGGCCAGGTCACCACGTACCTCGGCCAGCAACAGGCGGTTGTTCACCAGCACGTAGTTGCCGCCCTGAGCTTGCAGCTGGCTCGCCAGCTCGGTGTTGAACTGGTCGCTCAGAAAGTTGAATGTGGCGGCCTGGCCAGTGATGAAGCCCAGTGGCGTGGTGCCGACGTCGGGCAGGTCGGAGACGATGATGTAGCGCGCGCCCGCGGCCTGTAGTGCAGCGACGCCAGCCACCAGATTGCCGGCGGCGTCAGCCATCGTGACCGGGTTGGTGCCGAGCTGGAAAATGTCGTTACCGCCGCCGTTCAGGTAGTAGAGAGCATTGCTGTCGACGCGCGGGCTCTCGACCAGATAGCCAGGCCGGGTCCGGGTAGAGCCGCCCGCGGAAACGGTCGAGTCGAGGGTGATCGAATCGAGAATCTGGTCGGTGCGGTAACCGCCGACGGCATAGTTGGTGCCGTCCGGATCGCCTGTGAGGACTGCCGGTAACAGCGGCGTGGAGGGTAACGATTGAAGGCCCAGCATGCTCGCCAGGCGTTGCGTGCCGACCTCGCCGATATATTCGCCGGCACCGTAGGTAGGGCCGGTGCGGTTGGTGAAGCGCAGACCTCCTGTAGGGTTGCCCCCGAGTGTCGGGCTTTGCAGGTCGGGAAAGTTGCCAGCATCGCTCAGCGAGTCGCCGAAGACGACGAACTGACTGAACGGGCCGTCATTGGCGATGGCCGCGTCTGTCGCGCAGGTGAGTAGAACGGCTGCCGCAAGCGGTTTGAGGGCGCTCTGCACGGGTAACTCCTTATTGTTCTTTTTGTTTGGATGCATCGCTCGCACATGCGCGGGCGATCCGGCCACGCTATTGGGAGCCGCCAGCGGGTATAAGCGCCCGAAAGGGCGATTTTTCCAAACGGTAGATCGTTCTTAGGAGTTACTGGCAGCTTCGATTTCATTGTCCTGGCTCAAGGGTTTTTGATGGCCAACTGATACCATTCGCCGCGCTTGCGCTTCTGTGGACGCCCAATGTGCCGCCGAACGGTGATGCGTTGAGACGGATATTGAAAAGCAGCGAGCGGCAACCGGAGCCGTCCGCTGTGTAAAGAACCTTCCCTGCCTGGGAGCACAATAATAAATGCCATCGATTCTCGACCTGCTGCGCAGTCGCCTGAGCTCGTTGCTGCCCAGCGAACTCAAGCCCAGCGAGCTTCGCCATCTGCTGAGCCCGCGACGCCATCCACTGCTGCTCTGCCAGCGCCGCGCGACCTTGATCGTCAACCGCGTTCGCCTGTTCGCCTTTCTGTTCGCAGTGCTCACCCCGCTGTGGAGTTTGATCGATCTGATGGTGTTCGAGCCCAAGCTGTGGGCAGCGCTGGCCGGTTTTCGGATGATGGCGTGCCTGGCGTTCACCTGCCTGCTGCTGTTCTACCGTCCGAGCGGCAATCTGCTCGATGCCTATCGGGCGATCGCGATCCTGTTCGCCATTCCGACGATCTTCTACATCGCCTCGCACACCTTGCTCGGCAGCTATCAACTGGCGCAGTTCTCCGCGGTGGTCGGCGCCGGCTATGCCTTTTTGCCATTCGTGCTGATGGCCGGGCTGACCATTTTCCCGCTGACCCTGGTGGAGAATCTGGTGCTCTCCAGCCTGTTGCTGCTGGCCCAGGCGCTGGCTGGCTATCTCAGCTGGGCGACGCTGAACTGGCCGTCGTTCGCCGGTGCCTTCTGGCTGTTGATCCTGATCGCCGGCGTCGCCAGCCTGGCCAGTATGAGCCAGCTGGCGTTCATGTTCGCGCTGGTGCGCCAGGCCATCCGCGATCCGCTCACCGGGGTATTCTCCCGCGGCAGCGGCGAGGAGATCCTTCGGTTGCAGTGGGACAGCGCACAGCGCAAGGATGGTCCGCTGGCGCTGGCTTTCATCGACCTCGACCACTTCAAGTCGATCAACGACAACCATGGCCATGAGTCCGGCGATCAGGTCCTGCGCGAGGCGGCCAGGCGTCTGGTTGCGACGCTGCGAGGCTCCGACAGCCTGCTGCGCTGGGGCGGCGAAGAGTTCCTGCTGATCATGCCGGAGACCGACATGCAGCAGGCGCACATGGCGCTCGAGCGCATCGTTGGCCAGGGCCTCGGCGTGCGGCCGGACGGTGCGCCGCTAACGGCGAGCATCGGGTTGGCCGAGCGCCGTTGCGATCAGGTGGCGGACTACCGGGACCTGCTGGAGCTGGCAGACAAGCGCATGTACTACGCCAAGACGAGCGGGCGTAATCGCCTCTGCGCCATGGAGCCGGAGGCTGTCCAGCCGCCCCAGGCATTTGCCGTGGGTGGCTAGCCGTCAGCCATTGGCCAGGCCGAAGACGTGCCGCATGTAGCTGACGAATGCCTCGTCGCGGCACATGGTCTTGCCCGGCGAGTCGGAAATCTTCGCCACCGGCTGGCC